>VAXX01000436.1:0-2812 GCA_005885115.1 Actinomycetota bacterium
AGTCCAGCCGGACCCTCCTGGACCGGCACCTGCCCCGGACCCCGATCAAGGGAGTGCGATCGACATGAGTGACCCCCTGCTGCTCGACCGGACCGACGGGGTCGTCACGCTGACCCTCAACCGGCCGGACAGCCTCAACTCCCTCGACGCCGGGCTGCGCGAGCAGCTCCGGGACACCCTCGCGGAGCTGGACAGCGATCCGGGCTGCCGGGCGGTGGTGCTGGCCGGGGCCGGCCGGGCCTTCTGTGTCGGCCAGGACCTGCGCGAGCACGTGGCGATCCTGGACAGCGGTACGGACGACCCGATGCACGCCGTCCGCGAGCACTACAACCCGATCGCGGCCAACCTCGGCGGGCTGAGCCGTCCGGTGGTGGCCGCGGTCCGGGGTACCGCCGCCGGGGCGGGCGCCTCGCTGGCCTGCCTCGCCGACTTCCGCATCGGCGGGCCCTCGACCAAGCTGCTGATGGCCTTCGCCAACGTCGGGCTGGCCGGGGATACCGGCATCTCGTGGGCCCTGCCCCGGCTGGTCGGCCACGCCACGGCGACCGAGCTGCTGCTGCTCGCCCAGCCGGTGGACGCGGCGGAGGCGCTCCGGCTCGGTCTGCTCACCCGGCTGGTCGAGGACGACGCGCAGGTGCTTCCCGTGGCGCAGGAGCTGGCCGCCCGGCTGGCGAAGGGACCCACGACGGCGTATGCGGCGATCAAACGGCAGCTCGCCGTCGGCGGTACCGGCAGCCTGGCCGATGCGCTGGCCGCCGAGGCGGCCGCCCAGCAGCGCGCCGGTGCGACCGCCGACCACCGGGAGGCGACCGCCGCGTTCGTCGCCAAGCGGTCGCCGATCTTCACCGGAGCCTAGGCTCGGCTTTACCGGTCCCGAACGTTGCCGGCATACCGTGCTGGCATGGCAACGCGGGCTGAGCTTGCCCATCTGCTGCGCCGGGCCACCTTCGGTCCGCGCGCCGACGAGGTGGACGCCGCCGAACGGGTCGGCTTCGACGCCACGCTCGCCGGGCTGCTCGACCCGACCGGTACCGCCGTTGCGCTGCCGCACTTCGCCACCGATCCGCTCGTCGACCTGCCCAGGGACGCCGACCGGACCGCCCGGCAGCGGGCCCAGCAGCAACTGCGCAACCAGGTCGAGACGGGTACCACCTGGTGGCTGGACCGGATGGTCACGGCCGACCGGCAGTTCGCCGAGAAGCTGGTGTTCTTCTGGCACGGGCACTGGGCCACGTCGGTGGAGAAGGTGCGCTCGATGCTCGGCATGCTGCGCCAGCAGCAGACCTTCCGGGACCTGGGGGCCGGTGACTTCGGGCCGTTCCTGAAGGCGATGCTGCGGGACCCCGCGTTGATCTTCTGGCTGGACGGGCAGCAGAACGTCCGGAAGGCGCCCAACGAGAACCTGGCCCGCGAGTCGATGGAGCTGTTCACGCTCGGGGTCGGCGGCGGGTACACGGAGGCGGACGTACGGGCGGCGGCGCACGCGCTCACCGGATGGCAGGTACGGCGCGGGGACCAGGCGGCCACGTTCAACCCGGCCCGGCACGACCCGGGCGTCAAGACGATCCTCGGGCAGACCGGGGCGTACGACACCGACGGGTATGCCGACCTGCTGCTCGCCGCGCCCGCGCACCCCGGGTTCCTGGCCGGCCGGCTGTGGTACCGGTTCGCCTCGGGCGGGCCGATGCCGCCCGACACCCGGGACCGGCTGGTCGCCGCGTACCTGCCGGGGCACAACGTGACCACGCTGGTGCACGCGATGTTCACCGACCCCGCGTTCGCCGGTACCGCGGGCCAGCTCGTCAAGCAGCCGGTCGAGTGGGCGGTGGGCGCGCTGCGGCAACTGGACATCCGCCCGTCCGCGCTGCCCGCCGACGCGGGTAGGCAACTACTACGCGGGCTGACCGCGCTCGGCCAGACGCTGTTCACCCCACCGAGCGTGGGTGGCTGGCCGGCCGGGGCCGCGTGGCTGTCCACCTCGGCCACGGAGTACCGGCTCCGGGCCGCCCAGTTCCTCGCCCAGCACGCCGCACCGGGTGTCCTGGACGCGCTGGCGACCGGGAAGGTCGACGCGCTGGCCCGGCTGCTGGTCGTGGACGGGTTCACCGCCCGTACCCGGACCGTGCTGGCCACCGCCAAGGACCCCCGGACGCTGCTGGCGCTGGGCCTGGCCAGCCCCGAGTACGCGGTCTGCTGAGGAGGTACCCGCGATGGACCGAGTGACCCGGCGAACGTTTCTGATCCGCTCCGGTGTCGTGGGCGGGTCGGCGCTCGCCGCCGGAGCCGGCGTGTACACACTGGCCGACATCCTGCGTACCGCGAGCTGGCAGGACCGGCCGGCGGACGCGAAGACCCTCGTGCTCGTCACGCTCTACGGCGGCAACGACGGCCTGAGCACCGTCATCCCGTACGCCGACCCGGCCTACCACGACGCCCGGCCGGACCTGGCGTACCAGCCCGGCGAGGTGCTGCACCTGGACGCCCAGCTCGGGCTCAACCCAGGTCTGAAGGGCTTCGCCGACCTGTTCAAGAGCCAGCGGCTGGCGATCGTCCGGGGCGTCCAGTACCCGAAACCCGACCACAGCCACTTCCGGTCGATGGACATCTGGCAGACCGGCTCGCCGACCCACCCGGCCAACACCGGCTGGGTCGGCCGCTGGCTGGACGCCACCGGCGGGGACCCGCGGCACGCGGTGTCCTTCGAACCCGTACTCCCGGTGGTCCTCGCCGGCGAAACCACCGCGGGGGCGGTGGTGCCGACGAACGCCGGCCGCCCCGCCAAGGCCATGCAGGCGGTGTTGAGCGGGTTCGG
>VAXX01000436.1:3130-7553 GCA_005885115.1 Actinomycetota bacterium
CAGCGACCACGGTACGGCCTCGGACGTGTTCCTCCTCGGCGCGCCGGTACGCGGCGGCTTCCACGGCACCCAGCCCAGCCTGACCGACCTGGACAACGGCGACCTCAAGGTGACCACGGACTTCCGCGACGTGTACGCCATGCTGCTGCGCGACGTCCTGGACACCGACCCGGCGCGGGTGCTCCCCGGTTGGTCCAGCCAGCTCACCGGAGTCCTCTAGTCCGAGCCTTGCGCGTAGCGCAGGTACACCACACCGGAGTCGAAGGTACGGGTTTCCAGCAGGCGCATCGGGATCCGTTCGGCCAGCTCCGGGAGGTACCGGGTACCGGCGCCGAGGACGACCGGGTGCACCAGCGGCCGGTACTCGTCGACCAGGCCCAGCCGGATCAGGCTCGCCGCCAGCGTCGGCCCGCCGACCTGGAGGTCTCCGCCCGGCTGCGCCTTGAGCGCGGCCACCTCCTCGGCCACGTTCCCGCGTACCAGCCGGGCGTTCCAGCCGACCTCGGTCAGCGTCGTGGAGAACACGACCTTCGGCTTGTCCCGCCAGATCCGGGCGTACCCGGCGATGTGCTCCGGTGTCGACGGGTCCGCGTCGGCGGTCGGCCAGAACTGGCTCATCAGCTCGTACAGGCGGCGGCCGTAGAGGAACGCGCCGGCCTCGCGGGCCTCGTCGTTGGCGAAGGTGTGCAGCTGCTCGTCGGGGGCGCTCCAGCCGATGTCGTGGCCAGGCGCCTCGACGTACCCGTCCAGGGAGACCATCATGCCGTACACCAGCCTGGCCATCTCAGTCCTCCTCGGGGTCCAGCGGGGCCGGCTCGCCGACCAGGTACGCCTGCATGGCCAGCTCGTCGCCGATCGGCGCGACGTAGGCGGGCAGCTCGGTCGGGCCGAGGTCGCGCAGGTACGTCCAGTACCGCCGCACCGCCTCGGCCGGTGACTCGGCCTCGACGGGCAGGTCGACCCCGACCAGCCAGGTGCGTACCGGCGCGGCCGGGCCGGCCTGGGCCGCCACGGCGGCGAAGACCTCCGGGGACACCGGCCCGTCGGCCAGCCCCGGCGCGGGGAGTGGGGCGTCAAAGAGCCGCCGGGTGTACCGGACGGTGTCCACGCGTACCGACCGGCCGAGCCCGAACACCACCGGCGGATCGGTCGCGGCGACCAGCACGACGTACTCCCCCGCCGGTACGCCGGGCAGGCGCAGTTCCGCGTTGCCGACCAGCCGCTCCTGGGCGTACCGCTGGGCGGAGACGACCACGGCCCGATGCCCCATCGGCCTATCCCACCACGCGGGCGACGAAGCAGCCGGCGAGGTGGTCGTCGACCATCCCGGTCGCCTGCATCAGGGCGTACGCCGTGGTGGGGCCGACGAACCGGAAGCCCCGCCGCTTGAGCTCCCTGGCCAGCGCGATCGACTCGGGCGAGGTCGCCGGTACGTCGGCGACGGACGCCGGGCGCGGCCGGGGCGCCGGCGCGAAGGACCAGAGCAGCGCGGACAGCCCGTCCGGCAGGTCGGCGGCGGCCCGGGCGTTGGCCAGCGCCGCCTCGATCTTCGCGCGGTTGCGGACGATGCCGGGGTCGGCGAGCAGCCGGTCCACGTCCGCCGTCCCGAACCCGGCCACCTTCTCGATGGCGAAGCCGGCGAACGCGGCCCGGAACGCCGGGCGCTTGCGCAGGATGGTCAGCCAGGACAGGCCGGACTGGAAGGCCTCCAGGGTCAGCCGCTCGTACAGGGCGTCGTCGTCGCGTACCGGCCGGCCCCACTCCTCGTCGTGGTACGCGAGGTAGTCGGGCGCGCTGCCGGCCCACCGGCACCGCGCCTGACCGTCCGCGCCGATGACCGCACCCGTCCCGGTCGGCCCGGTCACGGGAGGGTGCCGGCCTCGACCAGCCGGGCGAACCGGCGCAGCGCCTGGGTCAGGCTCACCTTCGAGCCGGGCCAGAGCACCGGCCAGGCGAACCGGCCGGCGAGCCCGGCGGGGAGCTGGAACCACTCGTGCCAGACGACCTGGGTACGCCCGCCGTCCATCGGCGTTGCCCGCAGCACTCCGGGCCCGCGCAGCAGCTTGCCCAGGTGGACGACCCGGACCTCGTACGGCGGATCCAGGCGTACCACCTTCATGACGTCCCGGAGCACGGCCGGCCCGACCGTGGTGACCGCCTCGATCATGGTCCCCTCGCCGCCGTCCCCCTCGACGACGCGTACCGCCGTGAACGGGATCCACTCGCCCTGCCGCTCCCAGGCGGTGAACGCCGCGTACACCCGGTCGGCGGGCGCGTTGACGATCACCGTGGCGGTGACCTCGCCCAGGCCGGCCGCGCCAGCGGTGGTCGGCTCGTCGGTCACTTCTCCCCGTCCGCCGGACGTACCTCCGTCGGCCCTTCCGAGCGCGCCGGCGCCGCGGCGGGCGCGAGGTCGGTGTCCACGCTGTCGTCGGGTTCGGCCTCGGCGACCGGCTCACCGTCACCGTCACCGTCACCGTCACCGTCACCGTCGGCGTCGCCGTCGGTCGGCTCCTCGACGGACGGGGCCTCGCCGACCTGCGGACCTTCGCCGGCCTCCGGGCCGGCCCCAAGATCGAAGTCGCCCAGCGCGACCGGCTCGCCGGACGGCGGTCCGCCGGAAGCCTCCGCCGCCGGCTCGACCGGCGGCTCGACCGGCGGCCGGGAGGCCGCCTCCCGGGCCTGACGCAGCGCCTCGGCCTCGTCCAGCCGACCTTCGCGCAGGGCCGTCACCTCGGCTTCCAGGACGCCGATCAGCTCCTCCTTGTACCCGACGTCGTAGGCGGCGCGGCGCAGCGCGGCGTCCACCTGGGCCATCCGGTACCCGCGCGGGGCGCTGTCGAAGCGCAGGCCCCCGAGGTCGGCCTCGGTCAGCGGGCGGGCGGTGGGCAGCGGGATCGCCCGGCCGTCCGGCTCGGCCGGCTGCAGGCCCGGGTCGCGCCCGAGCAGCAGCGCGGCGACGCCCCAGGCGAGCACGGCGATGACGAGCACCACGACGAGCGAGATCATGAACGGTACCACCCCGGAATCGTGGCACGCTTGGCCCAGCGGGGCGAGCCCGGCTCCCCCATTACGAGATAGGACCGGTGTGCTGCGACTGGGTGGCCGTACCTTCGGGCCGGGCGAGTACGCCCTGATGGCGATCGTCAACCGGACCCCGGACTCGTTCTACGACCGGGGCGCGACCTTCGCGCCGGACGCCGCGCTGCGCGCGGTCGAGCAGGCGGTCGCCGAGGGCGCGGACATCATCGACATCGGCGGGGTCAAGGCCGGACCCGGGGATGCCGTCGACCCGGCGGAGGAGATCCGCCGGACCGTCTCCACCATCGCCGCGGTGCGCGCCGAGTTCCCCGACGTGGTGATCTCGATCGACACCTGGCGGGCCGAGGTGGCCCGGGAGGCGGTACCGGCCGGGGCCGACCTGCTCAACGACACCTGGGCCGGGGCCGACCCGGGGCTCGCCGAGGTCGCCGCGGCCACCGGTACCGGCCTGGTCTGCTCGCACGCCGGGGGCCTGGCACCGCGTACCCGGCCGCACCGGGCCGCCTTCCCGGACCTGGTCGCCGACGTCCTCGCCACGGTGACCGGGCTGGCCGAACGGGCGCTGGCCCTGGGCGTACGCCGCGACGGGATCCTCATCGATCCGGCCCACGACTTCGGCAAGAACACCCGGCACTCGCTGGAGCTCACCCAGCGGCTGGGCGAGCTGGTCGACACCGGCTGGCCGGTACTGGTCGCGCTGTCCAACAAGGACTTCATCGGCGAGACGCTCGACCTGCCGGTCGAGGACCGGCTCGCCGGGACGCTGGCCACCACCGCCGTCTCCGCCTGGCTGGGCGCCCGGGTCTTCCGCGCGCACCAGGTCCGGGACACCCGCCGGGTGCTGGACATGGTCGCGGCGATCCGGGGCGAGCGCCAGCCGGCCGTCTCCCGGCGCGGCCTGGCCTAGAGCTGTCAGACCCAGTGCAGGACCCGCTTCCGCCACGCGTACAGCAGGCCGAGCGCGAGGACCGCCACGAAGATGCCCATCTCCACCACGGCCGTCCGGCCGAACCCGGGCCGGGCGAAGACCACCGCCCACGGGAACAGGAACACGCTCTCCACCGCGAACAGGACGTACAGGTAGGCGTAGAGGTAGTAGCGGAGCTGGGCCTGCGCCCAGTCCCCGCCCACCGGGTCCAGGCCGCATTCGTAGCTGGCGTACTTGCCGGGGGGCTGCGCCGGGCGGGCCGGGCGCAGCAGCCGGTTGGCTCCGAAGGCACCGCCGAGGACCGCCGTGCCGACCAGCAACAGGAGCCCCAGCGTGGCGTACGAGCCCAGGTAGCCGCCCATGTCGTCAGCGTACCGGTCAAAGTTGACGCATCCAGGGGGTGCGCTCCAGTGATCGACCCAGCACAATGGCTCGGGGCACCCACGGCCGGGG
>VAXX01000437.1 GCA_005885115.1 Actinomycetota bacterium
CATCCGGTACGCCCGTTCCAGCCCGAAGCGGATCTCCCGTTCCCGCAGCGCCTGCCCGAGCACCGTGCCGTTGGCCACCGCGGCCGGTGCCGGCGGGCCGCCGGTCCCGTCCCGTACGCCCAGCCAGTCCAGCGCCGTCTGGAACAGCTCGACGGCCAGCGACGCCCGCCGCTGGGCATCCAGCCGCAGCTTCTCCAGCCGGTTGGACGCGGCGACCAGATCCGTCTCGGCGAGCGTGCCGGTCGCGCGGTCGAGGCTGGCCCGGACGGCGGCCACCTGCGCGGACTGGTACTGGCTGGAGCTGTCCGGTACCTGGTCGAGTACCCTGATCGCGTCCAGTCGCCGGGCCGCGCCGAGCAGGCACCGGGCCAGTCCGAAGGCGGCGCTGACGTACCCCCGGTCGACCAGCCACACCCGCTCGTACCGCAGCGCCGCCAGGTCCCGCCGGCCGGCCAGCTCGTCGGCGGCGGCCAGGGCCAGCCGGGCCGCGGGCTCGCCGGGCAGCGTCGAGTACACGACGTCGAAGGCCTCGGCCGCCCGCTGCGGGTTGTTGTCGGCCAGCGCGATCAGCCCGGTGTACCAGTGCCACCGCCAGTCCGCCTGACCGCCGGGCAGGTCAGCGAGTTCCTCGCGGGCCTTGCGTACCTCCCCCGCCTCGATGAACGCCCTGACCAGCCGCAGCGTCACCTCGGGGCTGCGGACCGGCGCGGCCCGCAGTTCGGTCACCGTCTGGGCCGGGTCGGCGCCGGTCAGCGCGGCGATGAAGCCGGCGCCGGGGTCGGTCGGATCCATCAGCGGCAACGGCAGCGCCGCTGCCACGGCCGGCCCGCCCGGTCGCTCGTCGGACCCGAAGGTCCGCCGTTCGGGGGTGAAGTTGGCCGACGGCGTGGGCCGGGGGTTGCGGTCGGCGGCGGCCAGGACCTCGCACAGCACCCCGAGCGCCTGCTCGGCCATGTCGCTGGTCGAGTCGAAGCGCAGCGTCCGGTCGGGGTGGGTGGCCCGGGCGAGGAACCGGTAGTACGACTCCTCGTGGGCCAGCAGCGGTACCTCGGCCGGGTCGGGCAGCCGGTCGGCGTACCTCGTGGAGAAGCCGGCGAAGTCGAAGCTGAGCACGGCGAGGGTACGCCCGACGGTGTACAGGTCCGACTGGACCGAGGGACCGAGGGTGGCCAGCTCCGGCGCCGCGTACCCCGGGGTGGAGTACAGCGCGGAGACCTGGTCGTCCAGCCGGCGTACGGCACCGAGGTCGATCAGCTTGAGCTGCTCCTCGGCGTGGATCACGTTGTCCGGCTTGAAGTCGCAGAACAGCAGGCCCCGCCCGTGCAGGTAGCCCAGCGCGGGGAGCACCTCCAGCCCGTACGCCAGCACGGTGGGCAGCGGCAACGGCAGCCGCCGCCCGTCCGGGCCGGTGTGCCCGAGCGCGATCTCCCTGAGGGAGCTCCCACCCACGTACTCCATGACGATGTAGCCGACCTTCTCGCCGCTCTGCGGGTCGGGGTGCTCGACGAAGTCGTGGATCTTGACGATGTTCGGGTGGTCGACCGAGACCAGGAAGCGCTTCTCGGACATCGCGGCGGCGATCGCGTCCGGGTCGCTGGTGTTGATCAGGCCCTTGAGCACGACCCAACGGTCGCTGCCGGCGTCGCTGATGTTGCGGTCGCGGGCCAGATACACCCAGCCCAGGCCGCCGTGGGCCAGCGCGCCGAGGATCTCGTACCGGCCCGCGACCGGCTCGCCCGGATTCAGCCGCGGTACGAACGAATACCGGGTCCGGCAGTTGGGGCAGAACCCTTCGGTACGGCCGGGCTGGCCGCCCTGTCCCCGTCCGGCCGGCTCACCGCACTTGCCGCAGAAGCGCTGCGCCTCGGGTACCTTCGGGTCCTTCAGGACGGCACTCGCCGGATCCCGCAGTGGTACCGGCGCCACCTCGACCAGGTTCGCGCCCAGCCGGCCGCGCCCGCCCGGGCGCCCGCCGCGACTGCGGCCGCCGCTGCCCCGGCCGGCGAGCCCGGACCCGGTCGGGGCACTGACCCGGCCGCCCGTGGGCGGGCTCGGCGGGCTGCCCAGGGACGCGGCGCTCGCCGCCCCGGACTGCGCGCCCACCCCGGCCGGGGCCAGGCTTGGTCAGTCATCGAGGTCCTTCCCCTTTGCCATGACCCGCGGAAGTGCGGCCACGGCCTGCTGGTACGCGAAGACCGCGCGGGTAGCCGCGCGCAGGTCACACGGTGCGGTGTAGAGCAGTTCCCGGGCCCGGCCGTGGACCACGGTCAGCTCGTCGTGCTCGGCGTACCCGAGCCCGGCGGCCTTGGCCCGGTACGCCTCCAACCGGCCGCGCAGCTCGTCGCGCCGGGCCACCAGGCCCTCGGCGAGCTCGCCCAGCTCGTCGGCGCGCTCCCGGGCCCGGGTCGCGGCCTGCTCCAGGTCGGTTGCGGCGTCGGCGAGGGAGACCCAACCCGCCTCGTGGTAGAGCCGGTCGAGGTCGGCGAGCCGGGCCCGGAGTACCGGCGCGGTCGCGGTCGCCGGGGGCAGGCCGGGGTCGGCGATCTTCTGGCCGGCCCGGGCGTACGCGCTGGCCCGCCGGTCCTCGGCGGCGGCGGCCTGCTCGACCAGTGCGCGCAGTTCGGCGACCCGGCGCGGGTACCGGTCCCGGACCCCGATCAGCGCGCCGACCCGCTCGCGCAGCGACCCCGCCCGGGTGGTCAGCTCGTCGAGCCGGCGCTCGGCATCCGGGCCGAGCCGGCCAGCCGGGGCCGCGCCGAGCGGATCGGACAGGTCGGTCCGGCCGGCCTCGGCGAGCGCGACGGCCAGCGGTTCGGCGATCTCGTCCAGCCCGACGCTGCCCGCCTGCGCGACCAGCGCGTCGATCTCCTGGGTCAATGGCGCGTACCGGCCGGCCACCACCGTCCAGGCCCTGTCCACCTCGGTGAGCTGCCCGGCGGCCGTGGCGCAGCGCTGCTCCAACTGCCCGGTCAGCTCACCGAGCCGTAGCCGGGTCGCCGCGGTTGCCGTACCCGCCTCGGTCGGCATACCCGCGTTGTCCAGCCCGACCACGGGCTCGGACACGATCAGGTGCAGGGTGGCCCAGTCGGTATCGTCGGGCCGGCGCTGGTTACGGATCGCCCGGGCCCGTTCCAGCAGGTCACCGAGGACCGCGAAGTGCGCCCACAGCCGGTCGATCTCCGGCCCCAGCGCCTCCCACCGGGTACGGGTCGCCCCGCCCAGCCCGCCGCTACGCAGCAGCGCCAGCCCGGGATGGCTGTCGATGGTGAACATCGCCGCCGCGATCCGGTCGTGGGCCGCCCCGAGCCCGGCGAGGGCCTCGTCGACGGACTCCCTGTTCATCGGCCCGCCTCGCTCCACCGAGCGGTGCGCGCAGTCACCGGGGCCGTAGACCCGTGCACCGCCCATGCCGCTCGTCCCGTTACCTGCTCAGCCAGCGTACCGACCCGCTCACCGGTACTCCGCGATCCGGCGTTGCAGGCCGGCCACGACGCCGGCGAGCAGCAGCAGGGTCAGCACGAGGTCAGCCGGTGCCGCGCCGGTCAGGTCACCGGAGGCGGCCCGGGCCTGCCGGTCGAATGCCGCGTTGGCGCCCGCGATGGCCGTGGCCAGGTCGGTGTCCAGCCGGGTGAACGCGCTGGCCGCGCTGCTCTGGTCGGAGCCGATGGCCAGGGTCACCGCGCCCAGGTAGTCCCCGCCGTTGTCCTTGTCGCGCAACTGTTTGTGCGCCGCCCGCCAGTCCTTGACGTGCCCCTGGGCGGCGATCACCGCCGCGCGTACCGCCGGGTCGCCGGCCTGCTGCCGGGCCCGGGCGAGCAGCCCACCCAGGCCATCGCCGGCGAGCGCGGTCATGCTCTTGTCAAAGTCCTTGTCGAAGTCCCCGCCGCTGCCGTGGGCGACCAGGGTCAGCGACTCGTCCGCGCGGGCCTGCAGTGCGGCGATGCGGGCCTGGGCGAGCAGCTCGACCTGGCCGGAGCCGGCGCGGTCGCCGGCGTCCAGGTGCGCGCTCACGGTCGCCCAGGACAGCGTGGTCCAGGCGAGCATGACCAGGGCGGCGCCGAGGGCGACCAGCAGACCGGGATTGAGCAGCCGGTGGGTGCGCCGGGCCAGCCAGCGCTGCGCCCAGACCAGGGCGAACAGCGTGACAAGCAGCAGGGGTACGGCCAGCCACGGGAATCCGGCACCGCCGGACCGGTCGGCGGTGAGCCGGCCCGTCTCGTCCGCGTACAGCCGCTGGGCGGCCGGCAGCAACTGGGTACGCATGAGGCCGGAGGCTTCCCGCAGGTACGCCCCGCCCAGCGGGCGACCCAGCCGGTTGTACGTGCGGGCGGTCTCCACCAGGCCGGTGTAGACCGGCAACTGGGTGGTGAGCCGGTCGAGGTCGCCCCGGCTGGTATCGGCGGCGGCGGTCACCGCGGCCAACGAGGCGCTCGCCGCGGCGATGTCCGACTCGTACCGGTCGCGCAGGCTCCTGGGCTCGACCCCGTTGGACAGGAACGCGCTGGCCGCCGTCGCGTCGGCGTCGGAGAGGGAACGGTAGAGCTGCTGGGCCTGTACGGTCAGCGGCCCGCTCCGGCTCCCGACCGCGTTGACGGAACCGCCGCGCTGGACCAGCCCGACGCCGGCGATCACCCCGGCGAGCACGCCGAGCACGGACAGCACGACGGCGAGCAGGGTCAACCGGCCGGGCGTACTCCGGGCCCGGGCAGCCACCCGGCCGGGACGCGGGCCGGCGACGGTCGGTACGTCAGCGGCCGGGGCGGTCAGCAGTGCCATGCGGCCCCCATGCGCGGCTCCCGTGACTGGTACGTGTCCGATCACGGTAGCCCGTCGGGTCAAGCCGCCCGTACCCACCCGTCCACTGTGGACGGTCAACGCCGGCGGTGCCGGACCTTCTCCTCCATCCGCCGCTGCCCCTCCAGTACCGTCTGGTGCAGCTCCTGCAGCCAGTACTCGGCGCTGTTGGGCTCGACCGCGTCGCGCAGCCAGGTCCAGCGCCGGGACGGGATACCCGGTACCAGGTCGAGCTGGTGCGACGAGCGTACGTGCGTGGGCCCGTGCGAACGGTCGCCCCGCTCCAGGACCAGCCGGGTGCCGTCGGTGAGCACCGCCATGCCCCGGCCCGGGATGTCCAGCGGCCCGAACGCGTTCTGCTGGATCTCCACCCAGCTCAGCGTCGCGGTCTCCAGCGAGGACACGCCGACGCCGACGTACTGCGCCCGGGAGGACATCTCGTCCTGCTTGCGCGCCATGGACGTCAGCGGGTCGAAGTCGTCACCGCGGGCCAGCCGGCGCCGGCCGATGCCGACCATCTTGTAGAGCAGCTCGGGCAGGAACGACACGTCCTCGCCGTCGAGGAACAGCCGGGCCGCCGCCGGGGTGACGTAGCGCGGCGGGTTGCCCGCGTCGACCTGTTCGAGGTAGAAGAACGCCAGCGCGTGCGGCCCGATCGGGGTCTTGCGCCGGTGCTCCCAGGCGTTGAGCGCGTGCTGGGCGTTCATCTGCGAAAGCCGGTCGACGACCAGGTTACGGATCTCGGCGGCGACCCGGTCGTGCTGTTCGGGGCCCGGGTCGATCCAGTCGGTACCGCCGCCACCACCCCCGTACCCGCCGCCGTTGCCCCCGTACGGGTCGGCGTGCCCGAAGCCCGCGGTTTCCGGCTCCGTCCAACGCCGCTGTTGCGAGGGCACGCTGCCGTAATTGGCGTACGTCACCCGGCCTCCCCACCCGATAACCGGTACTGCCGACCGTCCGTATAGCTGACGTATCTATACCGTACCGATGACACCGAGCGCTACGTATCGACCACGGTCCACGGCCGCCGAGCAGGGGCTTTCGCAGCAACGTCTCCGCTGGCCCGGCCGTCCTTCCGAGGCACGGAAGCGGCGGGGGGTCCCAGTGGTCCAGCTCACACTCGCCGGGACCGGGAAACACCGCCGGACGGAACGGACGTAGAACGCCACCTGTTCCGTTCGGCCGGGAACCGTGGGTACGATCGACACTGCTTGGTGTCCTGCACTTACTGTGCGTAACTACCGGTGGAACCGTCGTCCACTCGACGGAGCCGCCGGCGGTTGAAGCACATGCCCCTCAGGAGGACTTCGGCGCACACAGGTCGTCCCGCCGACCCGCGAAAGCGGCGATCCGGCGGTCCCCCGCGACAGGTCGGAAGGTCGCCGGGAACCGCACCCGTTAAGGTCGCCGTCTGTCGGCAACAGGTCAGACGGAGCACGGGCCGCTGCCCGGGCTCGGCAGTACGCCAGATACCGGCCGCGCGCCGGTGTGGAAAGAGCTCAGGGCAAGGCGCAAGGGGGCAATCGTGGGAAGTGCTGGGGATGATGCGACCGCGGCGGAACTGGCCGCCCTGCTCCGGGCGCTCGAACAGGGCCGGAGCAGGCGCACCGGGTTTCCGGGCGGCAGCGGGTTCGACTACCGGCCGCTCGCGCCGTTCCTGCACCACGAGCTGACCGACCCGGGCGACCCGGACGCCGGTACCACCGCC
>VAXX01000438.1 GCA_005885115.1 Actinomycetota bacterium
CGTCGATGCCCGGGAAGGCGTGAGTACGGGGATCTCGGCGGCCGACCGGGCCCACACCGTACGGCTGCTCGCCGACCCGACGACGACCCTGGCCGACCTGTCCCGGCCCGGGCACGTGGTACCCCTGCGGTCCAAGGCCGGGGGCGTCCTGCGCCGGCCGGGGCACACCGAGGCGGCGATCGACCTCGCACTGCTCGCCGGCCTGCGGCCGGCCGGCGTGCTCTGCGAGCTGGTCAACGACGACGGCACCATGATGCGGGTACCGGAGCTGGAGCTGTTCGCCAAGGAGCACCGCCTGGTGCTGATCACGATCGCCGACCTGGTCGCCTACCGGCGGCGTACCGAGCGGCAGGTCGAACAGGTCGCCGAGGCGCGGCTGCCGACCAGGTTCGGGAACTTCCAGATCTTCGGCTACCGGTCCAGCGCGGACGGTGCCGAGCAGGTCGCGCTGGTCTACGGTGACCTCGGTGACGGGTCCGACGTCCTGGTCCGGGTGCATTCGGAGTGCCTGACCGGGGACGTGTTCGGGTCCCTGCGCTGCGACTGCGGGCCGCAGTTGCATGCCGCCCTCGCCCGGGTGGCGGCGGAGGGGCGCGGGGTGGTGCTGTACATCCGCGGGCACGAGGGGCGGGGGATCGGGCTGCTGGAGAAGCTGCGGGCGTACCAGCTGCAGGACGGCGGCGCCGACACGGTGGACGCGAACCTGCTGCTCGGGCTGCCGGCCGACGCGCGGGACTACGGTACGGGTGCGCAGATCCTGTACGACCTCGGGGTGCGTACGATGCGGCTGCTGACCAACAACCCGGCCAAGCGGGCCGGGTTGGAGGGGTACGGGCTGGAGATCGTCGGCCTGGTACCGCTGCCCAGCCGGCCCCACCCCGAGAACGTGCGGTACCTGCGGACCAAGCGGGACCGGATGGGGCACCTGCTCGACGAGCTCGACGATGTCGCGGAAGGACTGGCCTGAGGTATGGGAGCATTCGGGGCACCCGATCTGTCTACAGTGGACGCGAGCGGGGTGAGCCTGGGCGTCGTGGCGACCCGGTGGCACCACGAGGTCACCGATCAGCTCCTGGAGCGGGCCCTCGCGGCGGCCAAGGCGTGCGGGGTCGAGGACCTGACCGTGGTACGGGTGGCCGGTGCGGTGGAGGCTCCGGTGGTGGCCCAGGTGCTGGCCCGGCACCGGGACGCCGTGGTCGCGCTCGGCGTGGTGATCCGGGGCGACACCGCGCACTTCGACCACGTCTGCCGGTCGGTCACCGACGGGCTCACCCGGGTGGCGCTGGACGAGTCGACCCCGGTCGCCCACGGCGTACTCATGGTGGACACCGTCGACCAGGCGCTGCAACGGGCCGGGCTGCCCGACTCCAGCGAGGACAAGGGCTGGTCGGCGACCGTCTCGGCGCTCGACGCCGCCCTCGTCCTGACCAAGCTGCGCTAGCGCGGGACTACAGCGCCGGCTCCCACCGGGCGGCCTCGGCGGGCAGGCCGATCGACTCGGGGTCCAGCCCGGCGGCGCGGCACAGGAACGCCGCGTGGACGCCCGGCGAGCACGGGTACGCCTCGCCGCAGCGCCGGCAGGTCCGGCCGGCCGGGTCGGCCGGGTGCCGGGCCAGCAGGTCGAGCGCGGCGGTGACCAGCGGACTGCCCGGCTCCAGCCGGGTGGTCCGCGCCGCGCTCAGCGCCGCGGGTTCGACGGCATCCATTCATCCTCCTCGACGACGCGTGACTGTATCGGGTCCGGGCAAACGCAGAGCGCGGCCGACCACGGGCGGGCGCCGCGGTGGCGGTACCAGCCGGCCAGCCAGTTCCCGATGGCCAGCGGCGGGATCAGGACACCGGTCACCACCAGCGGTACCAGCTCGCGGCGGGCACCGGGGGCGGCGCGCAGCCGGGCCGCGGTGAACCCCGCGGTCGCCGCCGCCCAGCCCAGCGCGGCGACCGTGGCGGCCCGTCGCCGCCCCAGCGCCGCAAGGCCGAGACCGGCCAGGGCGAGCGCGACGGTACCGGCGTGCCGGCGCCGCCGTCCCCGGGGTGCCGCGAGCAGGTCGTGCCACTGCGGTCCCCACAGCCGGCGCAGCAGCGCGTCGTCGGCGTTGCCGCGCTGGCCGCGCAGGCTGACCCAGGGACTCTCGGCCCGGACCGGGTGGGTGGTCCGCCGCTCGCCGAGCACCAGCCGGTACCCGAGCCGGGTGACCCGGTACGCGAGGTCGGCGTCCTCCCGGTACGCCCGGGGGAACCGCTCGTCGAAGCCGCCCGCCCGGGCCAGCGCGGTGCGCCGGTACGCCATGTCGGCCGTGGCCCACCAGGCCCGCTCCAGCCCGGCGGTACAGGCCGCCCAGTCGGTCCGCTCCCGGACCGGTACCACCAGCCGACCCTGTACCCCGCCCACGTCCGCCGGCGCCCGCAGGTCCCGCGCGAGCGCGGCCAGCCAGTCCGGCGGCGGGAGTACGTCGTCGTCCAGGAACGCCACCCACTCGTACCGCGCCTCCCGCCAGCCTCGGTTGCGGGTGGCCGCCGGACCGCGCCGGTCCACGTCCCGTACCACCAGCAGCTCCACCGGCACCGGCGGGTCGAGCAGTTGCGGCCGCAGCCGGTCGAGCAGGTCAGTAAGCGTAGGTCGGCCGATCGTCGGTACGACGATGGAGATCCCGTCAACCGAGGCCATCGAAGGCTCCGGAGCGGGTGACCGCGAAGGGCCCGAGCGCGAGCAGGTCTACCGGGGCCGAACCGAACAGCTCCATGGCCTCGCGGGGGGTGTCCACCATCGGCCGCCCGGCGGTGTTCAGCGAGGTGTTGACCACCACGGGCAGGCCGGTACGCCGGTCGAAGGCCGACAGCATCGCGGCGGTCAGCGGATCGACGGCGGGGTCGACGGTCTGCACCCGGGCGGTACCGTCGACGTGCACCACGGCCGGGATCCGCTTGCGCCACTCCTCCCGTACCCGGTGCACGAACAGCATGTACGGGCTGGGCAGCTCGCCCTCGAAGACCTCCGCCGCGCGACTGTCCAGCACCATCGGCGCGACCGGTCGGAACTGCTCCCGGCCCTTGACGTCGTTGAGCCGCTCGGTGTTCGCCTCGTTGCCCGGGTGGGCGAGCAGCGAGCGGTGCCCGAGCGCCCGGGGACCGTACTCGGCCCGGCCCTGGAACCAGGCGACGATGCCGTCCCGGGCGAGCACGTCGGCGGCGTACTCGGCGATCGAGGCCGGTCGGGTGTAGGACAGCCGGGCGCGGTTCAGCTCGGCTTCCAGCTCGGCGTCGGAGTACCCGCGCCCGAGGTCGGCGCCGGGCATCGGGGCCACCGCCTCGCCACCGGTGCGCGCCACGTGCAGCGCGGCACCCAGGGCGGTACCGGCGTCCCCGGCCGCCGGCTGTACCCACAACCGCCGGTACGGACCCTGCGCGGACAGCCGGGCGTTGGCGACACAGTTGAGCGCGACGCCGCCGGCCATGGCCAGCGCGTACGGGCCGCCGGCCGCCTCGTACAGCCAGCCGGCGAGGTCGAGGATGACCTCCTCCAGCCGCGCCTGGACGCTGGAGGCGAGGTTGGCGTGCGCCTCGGTCATCTCGTCGTGCTCGCGGCGCGGCGGGGCCAGCGCCGCGAAGTCGATGCCGCCGACGTGGAACCCGCCGCTCGGGGTCACCGTCACCAGCTCGCGGAGCAGGTCCAGGTGCTTGGGCGTGCCGTAGGAGGCCAGCGCCATCACCTTGTACTCGTCGCTGGAGCGCAGGAAGCCCAGGTGCACGGTCAGGTCCTCGTACAGCAGGCCGAGCGAGTGCGGCAGGTCCTGGGTGGCCAGGGGTTCGAGGAGCCCGTCGCGGTACCGGCCGGCGAGGTGGCTGGCCCGTTCGCCGCGCCCGTCGAGGACCAGGACGGCGCAGTCGCCCTGCCCGTACGAGGTCGGGGCGGCCAGGGCCGCCGAGGCGGCGTGCGCGACGTGGTGGGGTACGAAGACCACCTTGTCCGGGTCCAGCCCGTCCAGCACGTCGGCGAGGAAGTACGGGGCCCGGACCGCGTACTCCTGGCGCAGCCAGTCCCACGGGTCCGACAAGCCGAGCTCGTCGGCCGGCCGGCACAGGGCCGGGTCGAACGAGTACGCCACGGCGTCCAGCTCGCTCGCGTGCAGCCCGCCGTACGCCAGGCACCACCGGGCGGACCGTTCGGGCAGTTCCCAGGCGGAGAAGGGAAGCGGCCGCTTGCCGTGCTTGCGCCGGGAGAACCGCTCCTCCTCGGCAGCGGCGACGACCCGGCCGTCGACGACGAGCGCCGCGGCCGGGTCGTGGAAGATCGCGTTGATACCCAGTACGCGCATGCCTTCCGGTACCCGGGATTGATCCAGTCAACCTCGGGTAACTGCAGGTTATGGAGCGTGGAAACAGCAAACACGGGCCCCGTCTGGACGACCAGATGGAGCGTGAGGTGGAGGCGTTGGTACACGGACAGCCCGGCGGTGGCCGGGTGGAGGAGTGGCGTGACCCGGAGGCGCCGGGCGAGGACCAGCCGGAGGCTACCTGGCCCGCTCGGTGTTCCCCGCCGACCCGCCGGCGCTGCGGGCGGCGGCCCGGGCGGCACACGCGCCCGACGACGTCCTGGCGCTGCTGGACCGGCTGCCCGACGCGGAGTACCTGAACGTGGCGGAGGTCTGGCAGGCCGTCGGCGGGGGGATCGAGTCCAAGCGCTGGTAGGAGCCGCGGCGGGCGTCACGGCGGCGGCCGCAGGTGCACCACCTTGGTCGCGGTCAGCTCGTCCAGCAGCTCGGGACCGTACCCGTAGCCCTGGCCGCTGCCCGCCCGGGGATGCGCGGCCCCGCCCGGCGCCCCGCCGTACACGTCGTTCACCTTGACCGTACCGACCGGCAGCTCCCGCCAGGCCCGCTGGGCGTGCGCCATCGACCCGGTGAGTACCGTCGCGGCCAGCCCGTACGGCGAGGACGCCGCCCGGCGCAGGGCCTCCTCGAACGAGTCCACGACCGCGACCGCGGCCACCGGCCCGAACGTCTCGTCCCGCATTACCGCCATGTCGTCCGTCACGTCGGCGAGCACCGTGGCCGGGCAGAACGAGCCCGGCGGGTCGAGCCCCGGGCCCATCCGCCGCGACCGGGCCCGCTCGACCAGGGCCCGCAGGAACGAATCGGCGACCGCCCGGTGTACGTAGATCCGCTCGACCGCCACGCAGATCTGCCCGGCGTTGGCGAAGGCGCCCAGTGCCGCCTGGCCCGCGGCCCACGCCGGGTCCACGTCCGCGTCCAGCAGCAGCGGATCGCTGCCTCCGTTCTCCAGCACCGCCTTGGCGCCGGTACGGGCGCACACCGCCGCGATGTGCCGTCCGGTCGCGGTGGACCCGACGTGCGTCACCACGTCCAGGTCCTCCTCGATCAGCCGGGCACCGACCGTCCCGTCCCCGCTCAGGTGGTGCAGTACGCCCTCGGGAAGCCGCGCCGCGATCAGCTCGGCGAGCAGGGCACCGGTGCCCGGGGTACGTTCGCTGGGCTTGGTGACCACGGTGTTGCCGGTCACCAGGGCCGCGCCGATCAGGCCACAGGCCACCGCCACCGGATCGTTCCACGGGGTGAGGGCGGCCACGACGCCCCGGGGCTCGTACACCATCAGGTCGGTCGCGTCCCATGACCCGGCCAGTGACCGGCCCCGGTGCAGCGGCCCGAGCTGCGCGTACTGCCGCAGGGTGTCGATGCCCGCGTCCACCCCGCCGCGCGCGTCAGCCAGCGGCTTGCCCATCTCCCGGGTGGTCTGGCGGGCCAGGTCGTCGGCCCGGGCGGCCACCGCGTCGGCCGCGCGGGCGACCGCCGCCGCGCGCTCCGCGGGAGCGGTGGCCGCCCAGCCGGGCAGGGCCGCGCGGGCCGCCGCCACCGCCGCGATGATCTGCGCTTCCTCCGCCATGGGTACGCTCAGGACGCGCGAACCGTCGGCCGGGTCATCGATCTCGATGACCCGGCCGACGGTGAGGACCGAGGTCACGGTTCGGGCCGCTCGACGGTGCCCCGCCAGCCGCCGGTCTCCGTACCCTGGGACTCCACGAACTCGCGGGTGACCCCGCCGATCTCGACCACCCAGTGGGTCATCGTGTCACCGAGCTGGCGTACCTCCTTCACGCCCGACATGAACTTGGGAAACTCCTCGAACTGGGTCCACTGGTTGTACGCCGTACGGATCGGTACGGCGACGTCCACGGACTCGGTCTTACCACTCATGGGAACTGCTCCTTTCGTTTCCGGGCACCGGGGTGGGGTACCCCAGCGCCATGCCGTCAAGCCACCCGTTGCCCGGACTCCAGCAGTTGCTGGACGAGGTGTACGTCTCCGACGAGCGGGTCAGCCGGGACGAGATCGTCCGCCGGGCCACCGCCGCGGACCTGCCCGCGGTGACCCTGAGCCGGCTGGATGCGCTGCCCGAGGGCGAGTACGCCTACGACGAGGTCCTCGAGTCGGTCGAGCTGCTCGGCGACGAAGACGACTGAGCCATATCTGTGCCGTACCCACCGGTGCCCGGGTCATACCTGCCGTGATGCAGGTCGAAGGCGGGTCGCTCGGAGCGGATCCGGGGCATCCGGTCGAAGTTGCGCAGCGGCGGCGGGCAGGACGTGGCCCACTCCAGCGAGTTGCCGAAGCCCCAGGGGTCGTCGGCGCCGGCCGGTTCGCCGATCCGGTACGACTTCCACACGTTCCACAGGAACGGCAGCATCGACGCGCCCAGGACGAACGCCCCGATCGAGGAGACCATGTTCAGTGTGGTGAACCCGTCGGCGGCCCGGTAGTCGGCGTACCGGCGGGGCATGCCCATCGCGCCGAGCCAGTGTTGCACCAGGAACGTGGTGTGGAAGCCGATGAAGGTGAGCCAGAAGTGCACCTTGCCCAGCCGGTCGTCGAGCATCCGGCCGGTCATCTTGGGGAACCAGAAGTACACCCCGGCGAACACCGCGAACACGATCGTGCCGAACAGCACGTAGTGGAAGTGCGCCACCACGAAGTACGTGTCGGTGACGTGGAAGTCGACCGGCGGGGAGGCGAGCAGGACCCCGGACAGCCCGCCGAGTAGGAACGTGACCATGAAGCCGAGGGAGAACAGCATCGGCGTCTCGAACGTCAACTGGCCCCGCCACATC
>VAXX01000100.1:0-11979 GCA_005885115.1 Actinomycetota bacterium
TTGAGGTCGGCGGCGAACGTGTCGTAGTCGTACCCGGTCGTCGGCTGGCTGGACTGGCCGAACCCGCGCCGGTCGTAGGTGATGACCCGGTACCCGGCGGCGAGCAGTGCCCGCTCCTGACGTTCCCAGGAGTGCCCGTTCAGCGGGTACCCGTGGATCAGGACGACCGGTTGACCCTCGCCGTGGTCCTCGTAGTAGATCTCGATGTCGGCGTTGTTCTGCGAGCCTACGACGACGCGTGACATGGCTGCCTCCCCTGCGCGACGGATACCTGCCCCTCATCCTGCGACCGCCGGGACCGCGGCGCCAGCGGTGTCAGAACACCACGACGGTGCCGCGGTGGCGCAGCAGCCGGTCCTCGCAGTGCCACTGCACGGCGCGGGCCAGCACCGTACGCTCCACGTCGGCGCCCAGCCGGGCCAGCCGTGCGGTGTCGTCGCGGTGCGACACCCGGATCACGTCCTGCTCGATGATCGGCCCCTCGTCGAGGTCCTCGGTGACGTAGTGGGCGGTGGCGCCGATCAGCTTGACGCCCCGCGCGCGGGCCCGCTCGTACGGCCCGGCGCCGGGGAAGGCCGGCAGGAACGAGTGGTGGATGTTGATGACCGGCACCCCGATCTTCCCGAGGAAGCCGCCGCTGAGGATCTGCATGTACCGGGCCAGGACCACCAGGTCGCACTGGTCCTCCAGCACGTCGGCCAGGTCTGCCTCGGCGTCGGCCTTACGCCCCGGCGGTACCGGCACGTGGTGGAACGGCAGCCCGAAGGACTCCACGGTCGGCGCCACGTCCGGGTGGTTCGAGGCGACCAGGGTCACCTGTGCCGGCAATTGCCCGCGGCGCCACCGCCACAACAGGTCCACCAGGCAGTGGTCGGCCTTGGAGGCGAGGATCGCGATCCGCTTGACGTACCGGGAGTCGGCGACCCGCCAGCTCATCCCGTACGGGTTGGCCACCGCCAGCCCGTACGTCTCGACCAGGTCGACCCGGTGCCCGGTCGGTACGGTGAACTCCATGCGCAGGTAGAACGTACCGTCGTCGGAGGTGTACTGGTCGGACCGGACGATGTTGGCGCCCCGCTCGTACAGGAAGCCGGACACCGTACTGATGATGCCCGGCCGGTCCGGGCAGGACGCCAGTAGGCGCAACGTATCCAGGGCCATGTCAGATCAGCAGTTCCGAGTGGCCGGGTACGGCGGTCGTCGCGAGGTCCGCGACGATGATCTCGCGCAGCACGTCGGGTACCGCCCGGGGCCGGTCCTCGAAGTAGAAGTGGCCGCCCGGCGACCAGTACCGGCGGACCGGCTGCCGGGTTTCGGCCGCCCACGGCGCGAGGCCCGCCGCCTCGACGTGCGGGTCGTCGACGCCGTTGACGAGCGAGATGCCCACCGGCAGCGGCGCCGCCGGCCGGTACCGGTAGCCGGCCACCAACCGGAAGTCGGCCTGGACCGTCGGCAGCAGCAGGGTGTGCAGGTCCTCGTTGGCCAGGATCTCCGGTGGCAGGCCGCCGAAGAACCCGACCGCCTCGGCGAAGGCCCGCCCTTCCAGGGCGGCGGCCTCCCTGACCCGGGCCGACGGGAGCAGCGCGGGCGCCGCCGCGCCGGAGGCGACCAGATGGCGCAGGTCCGCCGACCCGGCCAGGCGCCGGGCCACCTCGAACGCGACCAGCGCGCCGAGGCTGTGGCCGAACAGGTAGACCGGCCGGCCGGCGCTGTCCGCGGCGATCGCCTCGGCGGCCCGGTCGGCGTACTCCTCGATACTGTCCGGCGCCGGCTCGGCGTACCGGTGCGCCCGGCCCGGCATGACCACCCCGGCGATCCGCGCGGGCGCGTCCAGCTCGGCCTGCCAACGCAGGAACGTCCGCGCGTTGCCGCCGGCGTGCGGGAAACAGTAGACCCGGCGGTACCCACCGGGGGTGTCGTCGGTGCCGACGAACCAGCCGTCGTGGGTCAAGACGCCTCCTCGGCGGTACCGATGAGCTCGGCGATGTCGGTGACGGCCGGCGGGCGCAGGCAGGCGTAATGGTGGGCCGCCGTGGGTACGGCGCGCACCCGGCCGCGGAACATCCTCGACCAGTCCGGTGCCGAGTCGGGGGAGTCCGCGGCGCTGACCAGGACCGCGTCGGCGCTGACCGGGGCGGTCGGCTGGTAGCTGGCCAACGCGTCGGTATGCGCGACGAAGACCGCGTACCGGCGTTCCAGCTCCGCGCGCAGCTCCGCCCGGCCGTCGGCGTCGGGAGCCAACCGGGCGGCGAGTCCGTCGAGCTGCTCGGCGACCGGCGCCGTACCCGGTCCCGGCGTCCCACCGCTGGCCCGCAGGGCGTCGGCGACGAACAGCGCGGCGAGTCCCTCGGCGGAGTCGGCGTACGACGCCACGGTCCGGTACGGCGTGTCGATGAGCACCACCAGCCCGACGGTTCCGCCGCTGTCCTCGATCCGGCGCGCCGTCTCGAAGGCCAGTACGCCACCCATGGACCAGCCGATGAGCCGGTACGGTCCGCTCGGCTGGGACGTCCGGATCGCCCGCGCGTACCGGTCGGCCAGCTCGGCGAGCGAGCCCGCCGGCTCGGTATCCGCCCGCAGTCCGCTGGCCTCGATCCCGTACAGCCGGTACGTGGCGGCGAGCTCGCGGACGAGCGCGGCGTACTCGAACACCGAGCCGCCGACCGCGTGCAGCAGGTACGCCGGCACCGTCCCGGCGGTCCCGAGGTCGATGACCGGGCCGGTGCCCGCCGGTGCCGGTCCGGTACGCCGGCCCTGGCGCAGCCGGGCGGCGAGCGCGGCCCGTTGGGTATCGGAAAGCATGGTTACTCCAGCCCGTCCAGGCCGGCCAGCCCGTCCTCGCCCAGCTCGACGTCGTCGAGCCCGTACTTGTCCCGCAGCAGCACGGTGAGCTGGGCCGGGGTCGGGGCGAGGAAGATCGCGGTGACGTCGGCGTCCACCGCCAGCTCCGTCCGCAGCTTGGTGATCAGCCGCATCGCCTGGAGCGAGTTGCCGCCCAGGTCGAAGAAGCTGTCCTCGACGCTGACCTGTTCGGCCTTGAGCAGCGTGGCGTACATGTCGACGACCACGGTCTCGATGAGGGTACGCGGCGCGACGAACGTACCGGCGGCCGCGGCGGCGTCCGGCTCGGGCAGCGCCGTCCGGTCGATCTTCCCGCTCGCGTTGAGTGGGAACTCGTCCAGCACCAGGATGTGCGCCGGCACCATGTACGCCGGCAGCCGCTGGGACAGGTGCTGGCGCAGGTCGGCCACGCTCACCCCGGGCCCGTCCGGCCGAAGCCGCGCGTACCCGACCAGTTGCTTGTCGCCGGCCGGGTCGTCGCGCACGATGACCACGGCCTGCGCCACCGCCTCGTGCGCCGCCATCGCGGTCTCGATCTCGCCCAGCTCGACCCGCAGGCCCCGGATCTTGACCTGCCCGTCGATCCGGCACAGGAACACGATGTTGCCGTCGGCCCGGCGGCGGACCAGGTCGCCGGTCTTGTACATCCGGGCCCCGGGCTCCTCACCGAACGGGTCCTCGATGAACTTCTCGGCGGTCAGCTCCGGCCGGTTGAGGTAGCCGCGCGCCACCCCGGGCCCGCCCAGGTGCAGCTCGCCGGCGACCCCCACCGGTACCGGGTTCAGGTGCGTGTCCAGGACGTACGCCCGGTAGTTGGGCTTGGGCATGCCGATCGGCGGCGGGGAGATGTCGTCGGGCTGTAGCTCCATCATCGTGGCCCCGATGGTGACCTCGGTCGGGCCGTACCCGTTGCACATGCGCAGCCCGGGCCGGATCCACGTGCGGACCAGTTCCGAGGACAGCTCCTCGCCGGCCGAGATCAGTACCCGCTGGTCCGGGAACTGCTCGCCGGTCAGCAGGTTGAGGACGGCCGGCGGCAGGCAGGCGAAGGTGACCCGGTTGGCGCGCATCAGCTCGGCGAGCCGGGGCGGGGACAGCAGCGTCTGGCGGCTGCCGAACACGGCCGCGCCGCCTGAGCACACCGCGAGGAACATGTCCATCGCGGACACGTCGAAGTTCAGCGACGCGAACTGCAGGAACCGGTCGCGCTCGTCCAGCGGCCAGTGCGCCACCATGCCCTGGACGAAGTTGACGACGTTGCGGTGCTCGACGATCACGCCCTTCGGCCGGCCGGTGGAGCCGGAGGTGTAGATGGCGTACGCGGCGTTGGGCGGTTGGACGCCGGAGTCCACGTTCGTGTCGTCGCCGCCCCGGTCCGGCCAGTCCCGCGCCGGTACGACCACGGTGGCGCCCAGCTCGCGCATGGACCGCGCACCGTCGGCGTCGGCGAGCACCACGTCGACCGCGGCGTCGGTGAGCATGAACTGCAACCGGTCCGGCGGGTACTCCGGGTCCAGCGGCACGTACGCCCCGCCGGCCTTGAGGATCGCGAGGATGCCGACCAGCCGTTCCAGCGACGGTCGCATGTGGACACCGACCAGCGACTCCGGTACCACGCCCAGCTCGCGCAGGTGCCGGGCGGCCCGGTTGGCCTGGCGGTTCAGCTCGGCGTAGGTCAGCACGTCGTCGTCCATGATGGCGGCCGGCGCGTCGGGTACCCGGTCCACCTGCGCCTCGAACAGCTCGTGCAGGCACATGGTCGGGAACTCCATCGTGTTGGAGTTCCACTCGACCAGCTCGCGGTGCAGGTCCTCCTCGGTCATGACGGGCAGCCGCGACAGCCGGCTCGACGGGTCGGCGACGATCCCGGCCATGAGTACCCGCAACGACTCCAGCAGCCGGTACACGGTCGCCTCGTCGAACAGCGCGACCGCGTACGAGATCTCCACCACGAGGTCGCCGTGGGCCTGCATGAAGAAGTTGAGGTCGAACTTGGCGGTGGGGGAGTCGACCGGCTCCAGGCGCATGGTGGTACCCCCGGCGGCGATCTGCTCGTCCGGGTCCTCGTTGATGGTGAAGCCGATCTGGAACAGCGGGGCGCGGCTGGCGTCCCGCTCCACCTTCAACGCCTCGACCAGCTTCGGGAACGGCAGGTCCTGGTGGGCGTACGCGGCCAGGGTGGTCTCCTTGACCTTGGCCATCAGCTCCACGAACGGCGGGTCGCCGGACACGTCGGTCCGGATCGGCAGCGTGTTGACCAGGTACCCGATCAGCGGGGCCAGTTCCGGGCGGCCCCGGCTGGCGCTGGCCGTACCCACGATGACGTCGTCCTGCCCGCTGTAGCGGTGCAGCAGCACCTGCAGCACGGTCAGCAGGGTGACGAACATCGTCGTACCCTCCTTGCGGGACAACGCCCGCAGCCCCTCCAGGACGTCCGCGCCCATCGGCAGCCGGGCCAGCGCCCCGTCGAAGGACTGGAGCACCGGCCGGGGCCGGTCGATGGGCATCTGCACCGAGCCGACGCCGCGTAGGTTCTCGCTCCAGTACGCGACCATCTCGTCGACCGCGCCGCCCTCCAGCCGGCCGCGCTCCCAGATCGCGTAGTCGGCGAACTGGATCGGCAGCTCCGGCAGGTCGGCCGGGCGGCCGGCGACGGCCGCGTCGTAGCACGTCGCCAGCTCGCGAAAGCACACCGCGAACGACCAGCCGTCGAACACGCTGTGGTGCACGTTGATCACAAGCGCGTGCTCCTGCTCGGCGAGCTTGACCAGCCGGGTCCGGAACAGCGGACCCTTGGCCAGGTCGAAGGGCAGCAGCCCGTACGCGACGGACTCGGCGGCGAAGCGCGCCTCCCGCTCGTCGGCGGGCAGCCCGGACAGGTCCTGGATGGTCCAGACCGTGCTGGTGGGCGGGTCGATGATCTGCACCGGCTGCCCGTCCACGGCGTCCAGCCGGGTACGCAGCGTCTCGTGCCGGGCCACCACCGCGTCCAGCGCGTCGTTCAGCGCCTGGACGTCGAGCGGGCCGGCGATCCGTACCGCGCCGGTGATGTTGTACGTCGGCAGTCCCGGCGCGAACTGGTCGATGAACCACAGCTGCTCCTGACCCGAGGACAGCGGCAGTTCGGTCAGGTCGGGGCTGCGGCGGGGGATCGCCGTGGCGTCACGCCCCTTGCGCAGCCGGGCGGCCAGCGCGGCCCGTTGGGCGTCGGTCAACATCGAGAACCTCCAGGGGTACGGGTCGGGTCAGGCCGAAGCGTTGGCGGGTTCGTCGGGTTCGGGGGCGGCTTCGGGGGCCGCTTCGGGGGCCACCGCCTCCGGCGCCGGGTCGATGAACGCCGAGATGGCGGCGTCCGGTCCGGTCGGCATGGACCGCAGCCGGAACACCGGTGAGAAGAACGTCCACGCGATCGGGGAGGTCAGCAGGATCAGCGTGATGACCAGGGCGGTACGCAGCCCGAGGTACTGGCCCAGTGTGCCGCCCAGCAGCGCGCCGAGCGGGATGGTGCCGAACAGCACCATGCGGTAGCTGGCGTTCATCCGGCTCAGCAGCCGGTTCGGCGTGACCACCTGGCGCAGCGACACCGTGTTCACGTTGTAGATCACCAGCATGAACCCGGCGAGCCCGTACCCGACGGTGAGGACCGCCACCGACGGCACCCCGTGCCCGTGTGCGGTGAGGAACAGCAGCGGCGCCAGACCCGCGGTGATCGTGGCCAGCCGCAGGGTCCGGCCGAGCCCGACCCTCCTGGTCACCCGGTTCGCCAGCAGCGCCCCGGCCAGCGAGCCGAACGCGCCGATCCCGAGCACCAGGCCCAGTTGCGCCGCGCTGAGCCCGATCGTACGGACCGCGTACACCACGAAGACGGTCAGCATCGCGTTCTGCGCGAGGTTGAACGTGGCCGACTGGGTGAGCAGGTTGCGCAGCACCGGGCTGCCGTACACGGCCCGCAGGCCCTCGGCGATCCGGCTGCGTACCGTCGTGTGCTCGGCCGGCTTGTCCGGCTCGGGCTCCCGGACCTTCATCAGGCTGAGCATCACGACGGAGAACAGGTACGAGCCGGCGTTCACGGTCAGCGTCACGGGTGCGGTGAGGATCCCCACGAGGAAGCCGCCGAGCCCGGGCCCGGCGATCATCGCCAGCGAGAAGGAGGTCTGGAGCCGCCCGTTGGCGTCGGTGAGCTGTTCCCGCTCCACGACGTTGGGGACGAACGACAGCGAGCCCACGTCGAAGATGACGGTGAGGGTACCGATCGCGACGGCGACGGCGCACAGCAGCCAGATCGACAGGAAGCCGCCGACGGCGGCCAGCGGTACGAGGCCGATGAACACCGCCCGGCCCAGGTTCGTCGCGATCAGCACCGGCCAGCGCCGGCGCCGGTCCAGCCAGATCCCGGCGAACAGGGACACCACGACGATCGGCAGGTACCGCATCGCGTTGACCACGCCGACCTCGAGTGCCGAGGCCCGCAGGCTGAGCACCGCGACCAGCGGGAGCGCGAAGCGCATCACCTCCGAGCCCACCAGCGAGATCGTCTCGCCGATCCAGAACTTGCGGAACTCCGGGTTGCGCAGCGCGCCTGGAGTCTTCACCACCTCGGACATGCGTCCCTCCGGTTGTCGGTGGATCGGTCGATGGTCACGAGTCGAACGCGGGGACGCAGGTCAGGCCGTGGTCGGCCAGGAACCCGAGGAACGCGTCCGCGCCGGCCGGGTCGGGCAGCGCCCGGTGCACACCGGCGGGGGTGCTGCCGTCGAGAATGCCGGCCACGCCGTAGGCCAGCGGGACGGACACCGACCGGGCCATCGCCGTCTGCGCCCGGTCGCCGACCAGATCCAGCCGGTACGAGCCGGACCACTGCGCCCCGTCGATGCCCCGGACCCGCAGGTCCACCACGAGAACGACGCGGTCCCGGTCCTGCCCGCCCATCGGGTACCGGCGCAGCAGGTCGGCCGACAGCGCGTCGATCGCGGCGGTGTCGCCGGTACGCAGCACCTCGAACACCTGCGCCCAGGCCGCCCGCCAGCCGTCCAGCCGCAGGGTGCCCCGGACGAACGTCTCCGGCTCCCACTTCTCCGGCAGCTCGTACTGGGCCAGGAACGGCGTACTGTCCCGGTTCGGGTACACCTCGAACACCTCCCCGCCCAGTTCGTACCGGCTGGTGGCCTCCCAGGGCCAGCGCACGTCGCGAACCTGACCCGACTCGATGGACCGGGCCGGCGAGCACAGCGCGGAGAGCACGCCGCGCGGTGCCCAGCTGAACCGGTACCGGAAGTCGTTGGCGACCGCCGGCACCCCACCGCAGTACGAGGTGAAGGTGAACGAGGCCGGCCCGTCGCCGACCGCCGTCCGGGCCCGGGCCACCAGCGCGTGCGCCAGGACGTGGTCGATGCCCGGGTCCAGGCCCGCCTCGGTGAGCACGACCAGCCCGGCCCGTACCGCCGGATCGGCGGCGGCGGCCAGCTCGTCGGACACGTAGCTCGTACACCCGAAATGGGCGCTCCGCGCAAGGCACAGCCGCAGCAGCCCACCGTGCTCGCTGGCCGGCAGCATCGAGATGACCACGTCGCCGGGCGCGAGCGCGGCGGCGAACCCGGCGGGGTCGAAGGCCCGGGCGCTCGCCCGGCCGGTCAGCCCCTGCCGCTCGACGCACCGGCGGGCCTTGTCCTCGGTACGCGCCCACACGGTCACCGCGTCCGCGCGCCCGCCCAGCAGGGTGAGCCCGCTGCCGGTGGACAGTCCGGTGCCGATCCAGTGCACGGCGCCGCTGGCCGGGATCCGCTCAGGCATCGGCGTAGCTCCGGTCGATCCCGGCCTGCCGGCTGGCGTCCCGGAAGGCGTCCACGCAGCGGCGCCAGACGGCGGGCCGCTGCTCGATCATCAGCAGGTGCGGGGTGAGTTCGGCGGAGAAGGCCACGCTCGCCTCCAGGGGTAGCAGCGAGGGAAGGTTGTCGATGGCGATGAGGTCCAGCGGCCGGTCCGCCCCGCGCAGCCGCAGTACCGGCTCGGGCCACGAGGTGACCCGGTCGTAGATCGGCAGGGCGTTGCACTGCGAGGTCACGTCGCAGGTGACGTCGCAGATCAGCGACAGCCGCCGGTCGGTCCGGTCGAGGTCGCCGTGGGTCAGGAACGGCGGGATCGGCTCGTGGGCCAGCACCGTGTTGACGAGGATGTCGTGGTCGAGTAGGGCGGCCCGGTCCAGCTCCCGGGTCTCCTCGACGTCCCAGCAGGTCGGCTCGATACCGGCCGCGGCGAGTGCGGCCCGGGCGCCGCGCCCGCACCGGCCGAGCGCGCCGATGACGAGCACCCTGGGGGTACGGTCACCGGGCCGCGGTACGAGCGCGGCGTCCAGCTCGTCCTTGCCGGACGGGCGCAGCGGTACCTCCAGCCGGCCCCGGAACCGCAGGACGGACAGGGCCGCGCCGACGTACCCGGCCCAGTGGCCGAACGAGGCCAGCCGGCGCCCCTGGTCGTCGGTGAGGTACTCGATGTCCAGCAGGATCCCGCCACCGCCCGCGAACCGGCCCAGCAGATCCTGGGCGCCCTCCTGCCGCTTGTACGCGTGCCCGAAGTACACGTGCCGGTGCGCCAGCGCTGCCGGCAGGATCGGCAGCTCCTTGAGCCCCACGACGACCGTGTCCGCCGGGGTCCCCGCCCACGAGCCCGGGGCCGCGATCCGGCAGCCGGCCGCCAGGTACTCCTCGGTCGGGAATACCCGCTGCGGCGACTCCTCCACGGTCACCGTCGCGCCCGCCTCGACCAGGCGGCGGGCATCGTCGGGGACGATCGGGGTACGGCGTTCGGTCTGGCGGGTCTCGTGCCGCATCCACAGGTGGGGCAGCTCGGGCATGCTCGGTCCTTCCACGGGGGCGGGGGTCACAGGATCGGGATCCGGGCGTTGGCCAGCGGCAGGTAGCGCACGGGCCCGTCCAGGGCGGTCGGGTCGAAGCCCTGCGCGAGCAGCTCGGCGACCACCGCGGCGGCGATCGTGACCGCCACCGTCTCGCCCGGACAGCGGTGCGCGGCCGCGCCGAAGGTGTACAGGGCGGCGTCGGTACGGTCGGCCCGGAAGGTGTCCGGCTCGGGGTTGGCCGCCGGGTCCCGGTTGGCGGCGGCGAGCACCACGAGCACCGGGTCACCCTCGGCGACCTCGGTCCCGGCCAGGCGTACCGGTGTGGCCGCGAAGCGGCGGGTGTTCTGGATCGGCGCGTCGTACCGGGCCACCTCACGCACGTACGCGCGCCACCCGGCCGGCTCGTGCGGCACCTCGCCGACGCCCCGGGCCAGGGTGACCAGGGTGTTGCCGATCAGCCCGGCGGTCGCGTCGTAGGTCTGGGACAGCAGCCCGATCCCGTTGGCGAGCAACGGTTCCAGCTCGGTCCAGCCGCTGGCGTACGCGGTCCGGACCAGCTCCCCGAGCATCCCGGCGTTGTCCTCGGTCAACGCCGGACCGAGCAGGGACCGGAGTGCCGCGGCGGCCCGGGCCGCCCCGGCCTGCTGCTCGGGCGTCGCCGAGGCGGGTATGCACTGCACGAAGTCGGCGACGAGCCGGCTGGCCTCAAGCGCGGCCGGCTCGTCCAGTCCGGACAGGCCGGCGACCACCTGCGCCGGTACCGAGAACATCAGCTCCCGCAACGGGGCTGTCCCGGAATGCTTCGTGTGCTCCGTGGCGAGAGCGGTGATCTGGTCCGTGCCCGGCTGACCGAGCGCGGCCACGACGACCTGCTTGTACCGCTGCTGGACCGGCCCGTCGGTCATCCGGACCAGCCGGCCGAACACCTCACCGGCCGGGGTACCGACGATCCCCGGCGGTACCGGCTCGGCGGGCGGGCGTACCCGCAGCCCGGGCTCGCGCAGCACCGCGGTGACCGCTTCGGCGCTCGCCGCGACCCACAGGCGCAACCCGTCGTGCCACTCCAACGGCCGGTCCCGGACGAGGTCGGCGTACCACGGGTACGGGTCCGCCGCGGTCACGGCGGTGATCGGGGTCAGCATCGTTGGTCCTCCAGCGGTTCCGGCACGTCGGCGTACTGGTCGTGGCTCTGCTCGGCGCGCCGGACGTCCAGCGAGCCGGCGATGATGGCGCGCTGCACCTCGGAGGCGCCCTCGTACACGCGCAGCGACCGGATCTGCCGGTACAGGCGCTCGGGCAGGCTGCCGGACACCAGCCCGGCGGCGCCGTGGAGCTGCACGCAGGTGTCCACGATCTCCTGGGCGGCCTCGGTCGCGTAGAGCTTGGCGGCGCTTGAGTACCGCGGGTACCGGCCGTTGTCCCGGTCGGCCTCCCAGGCCGCGCGGGCGACCAGCAGCGCCGCCGCGTTCAGCTTGACCTCGACGTCGGCCAGTGCCGCGCGGGTGGTGGCCAGGTCGAGCAGCCGGCCGCCGTAGATGCGCCGGCGCCGGGCGTGGGTCAGCGCCGCGTCGGCGGCCCGGCGGGCGAAGCCCAGCGCCGCGGCACCGACCGTCATCCGGAACCGGTCGAGCACCTCCATGGCGATGGGGAAGCCGCCGCCGGCCCGGCCGAGGAGGGCGTCGGCCGGCAGCCGTACGCCGTCGAAGTGCAGGTGGGCGAACGGTCGCGGCGCGGTCAGGGCCACCGGCTCGACGCGTACCCCCGGGGTGTCCGCCGGTACGAGCAGCGCGCTGAGCCCGAGCGGGCCGGCCCCCTCGCCGGTACGGGCGATGACGCAGTACACGTCGGCCGTGGTCGCACAGGCGATCCACGCCTTGCCGCCGGTGAGCGTGTACCCGTCCGGGTCGGGTACCGCCGTCGTGGTCATCGCCGCCACGTCCGAACCCGCGTCGGCTTCCGAGATCGCGAACGCCGCCTGGGTCGTCCCGGCGGCCAGGCCCGGCAGGTACGCGCGCCGCTGCGCGGGCGTACCGTGCCGCAGGATCGGCGTAGCGGCCAGCGCCTGGATGGACAGCGCGAAGTCGGCCAGGTCGCCGGCGTACGCCAGCACCTCCCGGGCCAGGCACAGGCTGCGCAGGTCACCGTCCTGCGCCCGGCCGGTGTCCGGGTCCAGGAAGGCCAGCAGCCCCGCCGCGCCCAGGGCGCGCAGGATCCGCCGCCCGGTCTGGTCCGGCGTCGCCTGCGCTGCGGGCCGCCACAGCGCCCGGTGCTCCAGGCACCAGCCG
>VAXX01000100.1:12055-13964 GCA_005885115.1 Actinomycetota bacterium
CGCCCGGACCAGGGTGTGCTCCACGAAGTACGCGAACGAGGCGTACCCGCGCCAGATCCGCCGCCACTGCGCCTGCACGACGGGCTCGCCGACGGTACGGGCGACCTCGTCCAGGTACGCGATGATGATGTCGGCGGACTGCCGCGCGTGGCCGGCGGAGATGTTGTCGATGGACAGGTGCGCTTCCTCGTAGATCGGGTCGAAGCCGTGGTGGCGCAGCTTCTGCATCTCGTGCATCCGCATCTCGCCCAGCCCGAACATCTCGATGCCCAGGTTGTAGCCGAGGATCTCCTGGTAGAACGAGTCCGGGAACAGCGCCAGGCACAGCTGGTGGATGGAGAACCCGTACAGGTGGTCGGGCAGTTCGCCCTGGTCCAGGAACGCCACCTCCCGGATGTGCGGTACGTCGATGTCCATGCTGCGCAGCACCTGGTGGATCAGCGTGATGTGGTTCTTGCGCAGGTCGCCCCGGCCCATCTCGTCGGCGTAGATCGAGGCGAGCATGCCGTCGCTGGGCCGCCGGTACCGGCCGAGGTTGCCGATCCGGTGCGCCCAGGTGCCGTCGATCAGGCTGCCCAGCGCGAACGTCTTCTGGACGAAGATGACCTCCTCCCGGTCCGGGATCTCGGTCAGCGGCCGGTACGGGTTGACCAGCTTGTCCCAGTAGATCCGGTCGACCCGTTCGGCCAGCGCCCCGGGCGTGTAGTCGAAGAAGCTCGCGTCGGTGTACCGACCGCCGCCGCCCACGGTGAACAGCAGCTCGGCCGAGTCCAGGTTCGCCAGCGCCGTCCGGTACGCGATCGGCAGCGTGTTCGGGTACGCCTCGATGTTGACCAGCCGGTGGAACAGTTCCCGGTCGTCGGCGGGAGCAGCCCGGGCGAACCGTACGTCCGCCGGCGCGCTGCCCGCGAGCGCGGCCGACCACCGGTCGGCGGCCGCGTCACCGCACCGGTGCGGTGAGTGCTCGACGTCGGGCAGGTCGCCCGCGGCCGCCCGGTCGGCCCACTGCGCGAACACCGCCGCCTCGCGCTCGTCGAAGATGCCGAACATCGGGCCGCCGAACTTGATCGCCTTGAGGAACCGGCCGTCGTCGCCGTGGATCCGCTTGAGCTGACGGGAGTCGCGGAAGGTACGGACGAACGCGGCCAGGTCGACGTCGGGGTCGGCGAACACGTCGGCCAGCCGCTGCCCGGCCACCCGTACGTCGCGGTGCTGGCGCCCGGCGAAGGGCAGGTGCCGCTCGATGATGGCCGCGACCTTCGCCTCCAGCGGAAGGCTCGCCTGCCACCGGGCGACCTCGTGCAGGAGCGCCACGTGCTCGCGTTCGAGGGTGACCGTGAGGTCGATGGCGGCGAGCAGCCGTTGCCGGTCCGCGACACCGGTCGGCGAGTCCCCGGTCAGGTCGAGGTACTCGGCCAGCCCCGCGCGTAGGGTCGCCTCGTCCAGCCGCGCCGGCAGGCCGAGCAGTGCCTCGTCGATGCCCAGGGCGTGGTACGCGTACTGCACCCCGACGGTCTCGGGCAGGAAGCTCGCGGACAGCCGGGACAGGCTCAGGTACCACAGGGCGTGCAGGGCGGTCAGCGGCCGGGCCTGCGCCTTGGTGAGGAAGTCAACGGCGTCGATGTCCGGCAGGTACACCCCGGACTGTTCCAGGGCCCGGCGGCGCAGGTGGTGTACCGACTGCCGCGGGTTGCCCTCGCCCTGCGGCCGGAAGTACTGCCCGAACAGCCGGTTGACCGCCACGGCCGGTTGGGTGGCCGGCTGGGACACCGTGTCCAGCCAGCAGCCGCCGAGCAGCGCGATCGGGGCCCGCTGGCGCAGTACCGCGTCGGTGACCTCGTCGCCACCGGCCAGCAGCGCGGGTACCCCCGCGGTCAGCTCGGCCCGCACGGCGAGCACGCGCGCGGCT
>VAXX01000100.1:13975-18438 GCA_005885115.1 Actinomycetota bacterium
TGCGAGCGCCTGCGCCGGCGTACCGGCGAGCAGGTCGCTGGCCGGCTGGCGGACGTCGGGGTCGAACTCGAACCCGAGGGCCGGCAGGGACGTCATCCGGTCCGGAAGCGCGAACGCTGGCATGGTTTCCTCCCCAATGTGCATGACTAGCGCCGGGCCCGCAGCAGGATGCCGTGGCGGGCCCCGGCCACGCTGACGGCGAGGATGTACGCCGCGCCGGCGGTGACCCGACCGGCGGCCGCCCGGTCGACCAGGTTGATCAGCGGATCCGCGCCGAAGCAGTGCCCGACCCGGGTGACGTTGCCGGTGTCGAGCTGCCCGGCGGAGAAGCCGGCCTGCCGCTCCTTCATCGTCACGATCGGCAGGAACAGGTTGGCGTGCAGCAGGCCCTCGACCTCGGGCAGGGCCAGCCCGCCGGCCTTGAGCAACGACTCGTTGACCACCCGGGCCAGGTCGGAGCTGATCTCACGGGACGGGTCCAGGTTCGTGTTGTCCTGTGCCGACGCGCACGAGACGATCTCGTACACCGGCGTGCCGTACGGGTCGGCGGCCACGAGGCAGCTCGCCGCGCCGTCGCTGAACAGCGCGAACTGTTCCATCCGGTCGGCCTCGTCGGCGACCCGGTCGGTGGTGATCACCAGGACGGTGCGGTGCCGCCCACTGGCCACCAGCGCGGTGGCCAGGTCGATGCCGGTCAGCAGGGTGGTGCACCGGTTGAGGGTCAGCCCGGTGTATGCGGCCTCGGGCAGCCCGAGCCCGTCGGTGATGGCGCCGACGAACGGGCCGTGCTCGTTGGGGCCGCCCGGGAACCGGGTCGAGCACAGCACGAGCGCGGACACCGCGGCCGGGTCGATCCCGGCCGCCCGCAGGGTCGCGCGGCCGGTGTCCACGGCCAGCTCGACGAGCGTCCGGTCGGTACGCCAGACGCTGCCCCAGCCCCACAGGTGCGGTACCACCGGCATCCGGTACGCCCGGGCCCGCTCGGCCAGGTCCGGAAGGGCGCTGTGGTCGACCTCCGTCTCGCCCAGGACGTACGCCGAGGCGCTCAGGTACACCGGGGTCATCGGCCGTCCTCGGCCAGGAGCGCGTTCACCTGGGCGTACGGGAGCACGTCCCGGCAGAACCCGAAGGTGCCGTGCTCGGTCAGTTCCCGGGCGGCGGCCACGGTCGCGCTCAGGGCCACCCGGACCAGCGCCGAGCCGAGGCTGATCCGGCGGGCTCCGGCGGCGCCGAGCGCGGCGACGGTGACCCCGGCCGAACTTCCGGCCAGCACGTTCACCGGCTTGCCGACCGCCTTGCACACCGCCCGTACCGCGTCCAGGTCCGGCAGGCCCGGCGCGTACAGGACGTCCGCGCCGGCCGCCTCGTACGCGCGCAGCCGCGCGATGGTGTCGTCCAGGTCGGGCCGCCCGTACAGGAAGTTCTCCGCACGGGCCGCGAGGGTGAACCGGAACGGCAGGGCACGGGCGGCCCGTACCGCAGCCTCGATCCGCCGTACCGCCACGTCCAGCTCGGCCACCGGACGCGCCGGGTCGCCGGTGGCGTCCTCGATCGAGCCACCGACCGCACCGGCCCGCGCCGCGAGCCGGATGGTCTCCGCGACGTCCTCGGGCGTGGGTCCGAAGCCGCTCTCCAGGTCGGCCGCTACCGGCAGGTGGGTGGCGGTGGCGATCGCGCGGATGTTGGCCAGCGTCTCCTCGCGGGTGACCAGGTTGGCGCCGTCCGGCCGGCCGAGGCTGAACGCGAGGCCGCCGCTGGTGGTGGCGAGCGCGGCGAAGCCCAGGCCGGTGAACAGCCGCGCGGTACCGGCGTCCCACGGGTTCGGCAGGACGAACGTCGGGCCGTCGTGCAGCGCGGCGAACGTCTCCGCCCGGTGGTACTGGTCGGTGGGGTCGAGGGTCATCGGAGGTGCCTTCTCCTCGGGGTCGGTCGGGTCACCGCAACGTGAACACATTCGTCCGGGATTGTGACGGATCACCGGGTCGTACGTGCAACTCGCCCCGGTCCGGATACGCGACGATCGCGGCCACCGTCCGTTCCCGGCGGATGTCCCCGGTGTCGCCGACGCAGATCGGCGGCGTGGAGAGCACCTCGAAGTGCCGCTCCGGGTCGGCGTCGGCCGGTACCCGGGTCAGCGCCTCCTGCGCGGCGGCCAGCCGCCGCCGGGAGGAGTTGAGGATCTCGACGTACCCGGTCCGGGTCCGGTCGCACAGCATGATCGAGCGGGAGCTGGCCAGCGGCAACGTACCCAGTACGGCCACCGCCTCCTCGACCGTGTCGGCCACCTCCAGCAGGTGCCGGATCGCCAGGTACGGCGGCAGTCCGATCCGCCACTCGCCGCCCAGCACGAGGTTCAGCCCGACGGCCAGGCCGCTGCTGTTGATCCCGAGGTAGCCGAGCAGCCCGCCGAAACTGAGTACCAGCGTCCGGCGCGGCGACCCGTCGACCGCCACCCGCAGGACGGCGAGCTGGTCGTCGAGGTTGCCGTTGAGGTCCACCGTCTGGGAAAGGACCGGCGTGGTGCCGGCCCGGGCGTACGTGGTGCAGTCGCCCATCGTCGGCACCTTCTGGTACCCCATGATCTCCCGGCGCACCTGGAGCAGGACCGCGTCGCGCCACCCGATGCCCGCGCCCTCGGCCAGGCCGCGCAGCTCCGCACCGAGGTCCGGCGTGGCGCCGGTGATCGCCTCGCCGTACGCGTCGAGCCGGGGCGCGAGATCCTCCCGCGACACCGGTACGGGCAGGAGCCGGTCGAGCCGGCACAGCCCGTCGTCCAGGAACTCCCGCAACGCGGCGGCCCGGTCCCGGCCGTGCCGCAGCCCGACCTCGTACGGGCTGCCGGCCAGGGACAGCAGCGGCACGGTTGTCGCCACGACCATCAGCCGGCTCCGCTCGCCGCGTCCACCTCGGGCCGGGTGGCCAGCGCCGCCTCCACCTCGGGCCACTCCCGCCGCAGCACGCTGTAGTAGACCGCGTCCCGGCGCCGGCCGTCGGGCATCGGGTTGTAGCTGCGCAGTACCCCCTCCTCGACCGCGCCGATGTTGCGCAGCCCGGCGCGGGCCTGCAGGTTGAGGACATCGGTCTTGAACTCCACCCGCTCGGCGCCCAACACCTCGAAGGCGTGCCGCAGCAGCAGGTACTTCGCCCACCGGTTGACGCCCCGGCCGCGGAAGTCGCGGCCCAGCCACGACCAGCCGATCTCCAGCCGCCGGTCGGGCTCGGACAGGTTGCCGTAGCTCATGCTGCCGGCGGTGCGTCCGGACCGCTTGTCAGTGACCACGAAGACCACCCGGCGGCCGGCCGCGTGGTCGGCGAGCATCGCGTCGAAGAACGCGGTGAAGTCCTCGTCGGAATCCACCCGGGACACGAAGTACCGCCAGATGTCCGGGTCCATCGCGATCTCCCGGATCGGCTCGCGGTCGGCCTCGGCCACCGGGGTCAGCCGGACGTACTCGTTCTCCAGGCGCACCGGCGCCCGCTCGCGCCAGCTCATGCGCCCGCGACGGTCTGCGCGTACGGGGACAGGGCGCTGATGATCTGCCGCGTGGTCCGCATCCGCGCCAGGTCGTGCTCGGTGAAGTTGGCCAGGTCCACGTCCGCGTCGTCGCACACCATCGTGACCAGCAGCACCTTGTTCAGCGACGTCAGGCTGTACTCGTCGGCGAGGTCCGCGTCCAGGTCCAGCTCGTCGGCCGGTACGTCCTCCACCACCTGCGCCACCCGCTCACGGACGGTCGCCTCCAGATCAGTACGCATACACACCTTCCCCACTCGCCATGATTTCCGCCTGGTACCTGTTGAAGATCTCCGCGCGTCGCGGCTTGTACTGCGAGGTCAGCAGCCCGTTGTCGATGCTGAACGGCTCACCGACCACGACCACCCGGCGGATCCGCTCGTCGGGTGCCAGCACCTCGTTGGTACGCGCCAGGTGCGCCGTCACCGCCGCGACGTCGGGCTCACCGGCCGGGGACACCACCGCCACCAGGTGGGTCTGCGTCGGGCAGTACACGACGCACTGCGCGATCGCCGGGCTGGTCCGGAACTGCTCCTCGATCGGTCGGACGATGACCTTCTTCCCGTTGTCGAGCACGATCACGTCGTCGGCCCGGCCGCGGATGAACAGGTACCCGTCCTCGTCGAGGTAGCCGAGGTCGCCGGTCCGTACCACCCCGTCGGTGCCGAAGACCCGTTCCGACTCGCCGGGCGCGGCGTACTCGTACCGCACGTTCACCGGGTGGTCGCTGGCCACACTGACCACGCCGTCGGCGTCGATGAGCACCCGCTTGCCCGGCAGGACCTTCCCGACGCTACCCGCCCGGCTGGCGCCGGGATGGTTCTTGCTGACGATGCAGGTCTCGTTGAGCCCGTACCCCTCGAAGATGGGCAGCCCGTTGTCGGTGAAGAAGCGCAGCATCGCGGCACTGGCCGGGGCCGAGCCGGTCCACAGGTACCGGATGCGGTCG
>VAXX01000100.1:18573-29066 GCA_005885115.1 Actinomycetota bacterium
TGGGTGAACATCTCCTGCACCGCGCGCAGCGACGAGTCGATGCTGCCGACCGAGGCGGCCAGTCCCTTCGGCTCGCCGGTGCTGCCCGAGGTGAACTTGAGCGTGGTCACCGCCTCGGGCGGGTAGCTGACCGGCTCGGTCACCGCCGCGTCGAGGTCCCCGGCGAGGGCGGTGACCTCCTCGATCGGGCGCAGCCGGGGCTCGGCTGCAAACAGCTGCGCCGCCTCCGGCCGGTCGGTGAACAGCAGGGTCAGCTCGTACCGGTCCAGCAGCGCCGGGTCGGCCGGGAACTTGCCCGGCTCGAACCCGGCCGTCACCACCCCGCACCACAGCGCGGCCAGATCCAGCAGTACCCACTGGAGGCAGTTGGCGGCCAGGATGCCGATCCGGTCGCCGGGCCGCACCCCGAGCCGGCGCAGCCCGGCCGCGACCCGGCCCGCCTGGGCGTACAGGTCGATCAGCTCGATGGTCGGGCCGCCGTCCAGCCTCGCGATCCGCAGGTGGTGGCCCGGGGCCGGGGCGGTGCTGACGATCCGGTTGATGATCGAGTCGGTCACGGCGTACCCCCGGTGGTCTGCGCGGCGGCGACCCGGGCGGCCATCGCCCGTACCGTCCGCACCTCGTAGAGCTGGTCCAGCGGGATGGTCACCCGGAACAGCTTGCGTACCTCGGCGAGCACCCGCGCCGCGGCCAGCGAGTCGCCGCCGAGGTCGTGGAAGGCCACGTCGTGCGGTACGTCCCCGACCCGCAGCACGGTGGCCCAGACGGCGGCGAGCTGGCCGGCGAGCCCGTCCGGTACGGCGGGCGCCGGCGCCGGTCCGGCCGCCGCCGGCCCGCTCGCCGGCGTGGCCGTGGTCAGCGCCGTCCGGTCCACCTTCCCGTTGCGGGTCAGCGGCAGGGCGTCGTGCCACACCACGGCCGACGGGATCATGTAGTCGGGCAGGTGTACCCGCAACTGTGCGCGGATCTCCTCGATCCCCGGCCGGGCGTCCCCGGCGGCGGCCAGGTGTGCCACCAACCGGTCGCCCCGGGCGCCGTCCTGGCGTACCACCGCCGCCTGCTTCACCATGTCCAGCCCGACCAGCCGGGTCTCCACCTCGCCGGCCTCGATGCGGTACCCGTTGACCTTGATCTGGAAGTCGCTGCGCCCCAGGATCTCGATGTCCCCGTCGGGCAGGTACCGGCCGAGGTCACCGGTGCGGTACAGCCGCTCGCCGCGCCGCTCGTCGGTGCGGAACCGTTCATCTGTACGGGCCGGGTCACCCCAGTACCCGCGGGCCAGCCCCACCCCGGCGGCGCAGATCTCGCCGACGACCCAGTCGGGCAGGTCCCGGCCGGCGGCGTCGAGCACGTACGCCCGGTTGTTGGCGTTGGGCCGCCCGTACGGGATGCTCCGGCTGCCGTCGTCGGCCGCCTCGATCGGGTGCAGGATGTTCCAGATGGTCGTCTCGGTGGGGCCGCCCAGCGAGACGATCTCCAGGTCCGGCTTGACCCGCAGGAGCTGGCTGGGCAGCGCCGGCGGGATCCGGTCCCCGCTCATCATGACCAGCCGCAGCGCCGGGTCGGCCGACCGGTCGGCGTCGGGCAGCACGATCGCCGCTCCCGTGGTGAGCGCGCCGAAGACGTCGTACACCGACAGGTCGAAGTTGAACGCGCTGATGCCGAAGAACCGGTCGGTGGCGTCGATCCCGAAGCGCGCGGTGCAGTCGGCCACCACGTTGGCGACGCTGCGCTGGCTGACCATCACGCCCTTCGGGCTTCCGGTGGTCCCGGAGGTGTAGAGCACGTACGCGAGGTCGTCGAGGGTCGCGCCGGGCAGCGGGGCCAGGTCCACCGGCTCGACCGCCGGGTCGGTACCGCCGGGCAGCGGCAGCACCTCGACGCCGTCGGGCAGCCCGTCCAGCCCATCGACGTTGGTCAGTACGCACCGGACCTTGCCGTCGCGCAGCATGTACTCCCGCCGCGCCGCCGGCAGGGCCGCGTCGACCGGCAGGTACGCCCCACCGGCCAGCACGGTGGCCAGGATGCCGACGATCTGCTCGGGCCCTCGCGTCATGACCAGGCCGACCAGCTCGTCCCGGCCCACCGCGCGCTGCCGCAGCCAGGCCGCGATGTGGCTGGCCCGCCGGTGCAGCTCGCCGTAGCTCATGGTGGCGCCGCTGGCGATGACCGCCGGCGCCGCCGGCTGCCGCCGGGCCCGCGCCACGACCAGATCGGCCAGCAGCCGATCCGACCGGGGTACCGACGTGTCGTTGGCCGCCGCGCGCCGCTGCCGCTGCGCGGGGGGCAGCAGGTCGGGGGCCGGGTCGGTCCACGCCTCGCCGCCGCACAACCCGTCCAACAGCCGCTGGTACCCGGTGACGAGCGCGTCGAGCAGCCCGTCCGGGTACAGCTCGTCCACCCCGTCGACCTGCACGACCAGCCCGCCGTGCTGCTCCATCGCGAAGACGTTCAGCCACACCTGCGGGGTCTGGCTGACCGTGTACGTCTCGCGGCCGAACAGCTCCAGTGCCGAGCCGTCCACCCCCGGGTACCCGATGGCGCAGTTGAAGGTGTATGGCGCCCGCGCCCCGCTGCCCCGCCGGCCCAGCTCCCGCAGCACCTCGACCCCGGAGAAGTGCCGGTTCTCGATGCCCCGGTGCAACCGCGCCTGTACCGCCCTGGCCCGCTGCTCGAAGCCCGCGTCCGCCTCGACGGCGACCTCGACCAGCATGACGTCGGAGAACTGGCCGACCGCCTCGGCGATCCGGGGATGGATCGGCGGCCGGTGCGCGAACGTCGTGTTGAGGGTGAACCGGTCGCCGGCCCCCCAGCGGTGCAGTGTCTGCGCGTACGCGGTCAGCAGCAACGCCGGTGCGGTGATGCCGGCACCGGTGGCCCGGCGCCTCAGCTCGCCCCACCGCTGCGCGTCGAGCCGGACCAGCCGCTGGGTGAACCGGGGGCGGGTGACCGCCGACGGGCTCGTCGCCAGTGGCAGGTCCGGCATCGGCGCGAGGTCATCGAGCCGGTCCAGCCAGTACCGCTGGGACCGCTGCGCCGGCGCCCGGTCCCGGGCGCGGGCCAGCTCGGCGACGTACTCGCCGAAGGGCATCCCGGCCTCGTCCAGCGGCTCGCCGGCGTACGCCCGCCACCAGTCGCGGAAGAACAGGAACATGCTGATCCCGTCCAGCACCAGCCCGTCGTGGCTGACGTGCAGCACCATCCGGTCCTCGGCGAGCACGCTGACCTCGGCCCGGACCAGGGGCGGCCGGTCGATCGGCAGCATCCGGTGCGAGCAGCGGTGCCGGTACGCCGCGAGGCTGTCCTGCCGGGCCCGCCCGGGCAGGGACCGCAGGTCGCGTACCCGGATGTGTACCGCCGCGTGGTCGTGGATGACCTGCCGGCCCTCGGCGGTGAACGACGCGCGCAGCGCCGGGTGCCGGTCCACCACCGACTGGAGCGCCCGCTCCAGCCGGTCGACGTCCCACGCGCCCTCGATCTCGTGGTACACGTGGCTGGCGACGTTGCCCAGCTCGACCAGCTCGCCGCGCCCGTACAGGTAGGCGCCCTGCAACGGGGTCAGCGCGAGGCCGGCCTGCCCGGTGAGGTGCGCGACCAGGTCGGGCTTGGCGGCCCGCAGGCGGGCCACCAGCTCGGCGTCCATCGCTTCGGTCGGTCCCTGCAACCGCAGGTCGCCGCCGGTGGCGGTGATGGTCAGCCCGCGCGCGCTCAGATCGCGTAGAAGCTCAACGACACTCACGCCAGTGCCACCTCCGCGCGCTGCCCGACCATCGTCGCCAGTTCCGCGATGGTGGACCCGAGGAGATCCTCGACCGGTACCTCGACACCGGTGTGTTCGAGGATCTGGTACTGCAGGGTGACCGCGTGCAGGGAGGCCGCCCCGAGGGACACCAGGGTGGCGTTGTCGCCCGCCGGTTCGGCGTCCAGTTGCAGCGTGGCGGTCACCGTTTCGGCGAGCCACCGGGCCAGCTCGGTGTCCTTCGGCTCGTCCCGCTGGTCGGCGGTGTCCTTCGGCTCCTCCCGCTGGTCGGCGGTGTCCTTCGGCTCGTCCCGCTGGTCGGCGGTGACCTTCGGGTCGAGGAAGAACGTCCGGTCGGCGAGCGTGACAGCTTGGCCGCGGCAAGTTCCAGAGCGATGGCGGTACGGGCCTCGTCCCGCCAGGTCTCCGACGCGGCCACCCGCGCCTCCTGGGCGGCGAAGCGGCATACGTCGTCCACCAGGCCGTCCAGTTCCGCGCTGGCCTGGTTGAGGGAGAACCCGTCCGGCCCGAGCGCGCCGGACACCGCCGCCAGCCGGGTGTTGAGCCGGGCCAGGAACGCGGTGTGCTCCGGCGTCCAGTTGCCGGCGTCGGGGGCCCGGCCGCCGTACCGCTTGGCCACCCGCTGCCCGAGATCGTGCAGCCAGTCCTGCCAGGTGCCGATGAGCCGGTCCCGGACCGCGCTCTCGTACGCGCTGACCTCGAAGTTGGTCCGCCGCCCCTCCGAGCGGATCCGGGACAGGTAGTACCGCACCGCGTCGACGCTGTCCGGCGTCAGGATCTGCTTGCCCCAGATCGCGTGCCGCCGGCTGGTGCTGAACTTGGCGCCCTCCAGCAGCAGGAACTCGTTGAGGTTGTAGTCGATGTCCGGTGCCCAGTCCGGGAACGCCAGCTTGTACAGGACCGGGTAGAGGATCGCGTGGTAGAAGCTGTTGTCGTAGCCGAAGAAGTGGACGATCTTCCAGTCCTGCTCGGGGGCGTCGGCGCGCCAGTCCCGCCCGAGCCGGCGCCCGAGTTCGGCGATGCCGTGCAGGAACCCGTACGACATCTCCGGCCAGACCCAGATCACCTGGCCCGGCGTACCGTCCTCCACCGGCGGTACGCCCCAGGTCGCCGGGTGGGTCATCGCCACGTCCACGCCCGGCCGGCGGAACAGGCGCTCGGCCAGGTCGCGCAGGCGCGCCGGGACCCGGCCCAGGTGGTGGTGCAGCGCCACGTCCCCGGCGTACCGGTGCAGCGGCAGCATGTACCGGGTCACCGTGTCCACCCGCGGCGCGAGCTCCGAGTGCCGCATCGCCGGGTCGACCAGGTCGTGGCAGAAGTTCGGCTCGCCGCACTCCTCGCAGATGTTGCCGCCGGTACCGCCGCCGCAGGTCGGGCAGCCACCGGACACGTCGACCTCGTACAGGTACTCGCCGGCCGGTCCGACCAGGGCCGGGGCTTGCGCCGGGGCGACCGCGCCGGAGGCGACCAGCCGGGAGAAGAACGCCTGCAGCCCGGCCCGGTACGTCGGGTCGGCGTTGGTGACCGTGTACTGGTCCAGCGGGATGTCCATCATCCGCAACGTCTCGGCGATCTCGCCGCTGTAGTGCGCCGCGGTCTCCGCCGGGGTACGCCCCTCCCGCCGGGCGCACTCCACCACGTAGCTCTGGTAGTCGTCGCTACCGGTCAGGTGCCACGCCTGCGTGCCGTTGAGGCGCTGGAACCGGACGAAGACGTCGGCACCCAGGTACGGGCCGGACAGGTGGCCCAGGTGCAGGTCGCCGTTGGGCGTCGGGGGAGTGGAGAACACGAAGACCGGGCGGTCGCGCAGCCGGCCGCGTTCGACCTTGGCCGCCTGCTGGCCGGCCCGCTCGGGGTCGCGCCAGTACAGGGTGGCGAACAGCAGGTCCTCGTCGCCGGTGTTCTCGATGACGTGCGTCTCGAACGGCTCGAACTGGGCCACCACGCCCGGGTACACCGGCTGGCGCCGGCCGTCGACGACCAGCTCGCCGGTGCCCTTGACGATCACGAAGGTCTCGGTCTCGTCGTGCTGGTGTGCATCGGAGCGCCCGCCCGGTACGACCCGGCCCCAGCCGGCGCCGACGCCCAACCCGTCGATCGAACTCATGTCGATGCCGAACAGCTCATGCAGCGCGCCGGCGTCGTACGAACTGATGATCATCCTTGGCTCCTTGGACTGGGTGTCAGGTCGAGCAGGTCCACGGCCTCGGCGGCGATCGCCGGGCTCAGGCGGTAACCGGAACCGTTGGCGCCGCCGGCGAACACCACCCGCCGGTGCGGATCGAGCGCGCGGACCAGCGGCTGGCGGTCCGGGGTGTACGCGTCGCAGAAGACCCGGCCCGACGTGGCGCGCCCGGCGAGCGCCGGCGCGTACCGGGCCAGGATGTCCCGGGCCTGCGCCAGGTGCTCTCCGGCCAAGCCATCGGTGAGCGCGTCGGGGTCGACGTCCCACTCCTGGCAGGTGTAGCTGAACAGCCAGTGGCCGCGGTGGGCCAGCGGGAGCAGGAAGGCGTCCTCGTCGTGGAACACCACGCACGGGTCGTCGGGGCCGGGGCGCTCCTCGATGTGCAGGGCGACCACCTTCTTCACCCGTACGCCGTGCGGGGCGAGCAGTTCGCGCCAGGCCGGCGCGTGTACCCACGGGCCCGGCGCGAGGACCACGCGGTCGGCGCGCAGTTCCCCGCCGGAGCCCAGCGCCAGCCGTACACCGTCGCGGCCGCAGTCCAGCGCCGTGACCGCGATGCCCTCCCGGAACGCCACGGCGGGGCGCAGGGCCCGGGACAGGTACGCCGACAGGGCGTACACGTCGGCGTACTGGCACCCCTCCCCGGTCCACGCCACCGAGCCGGCCGGGACCCGGATCCGCGCGTCGTCCAGCGTGGATACCGGGGTCAGCTTGGCGCTGACCAGGTACGCCTGGTCGACCTCGGCGGCCCGGTCGGTACCCGCGATGACGGTCATCGGCAGCGGATGGATCGGTACCGCCGGGTCGGCCTCACCCAGCCGGCGGAACCAGTCCTCGCTGTACCCGGTCATCCGCCGGACCCGGGTCGAGGCGCCACGCGGGAAGTGCAGCCCGGCCGAGCGCCGGGTCGCGCCGCTGCCCACCGCGTCGCGGTCGAGTACCACGACGTCGGTGTCGGCCGACCGGTCCCGGATCTCGCGCGCGACCAGGCAGCCGATGATGCCGGCGCCGACCACCGCGACCGTCGACCGGCTCACCGGGCGACCCGCCCGGTGGCCGCGTCGGCGTCCGGGTCCCCGGCGGTGAGCTTGGCCGACCACTCGATGAAAGACCCGGTCTGGTTCTCGGTGTTCACCCCGCGCAGCCGGTCCAGGATGCGCTGCGCCCGCCAGGCCACCAGGCTCAGGTTCGGGTCGGCGAGGCCGCGCTGCTGCCGCGCGCCGTTCTGGACGAAGATGTTGCGGTCCGGCGGCCCGTCCCAGACCGCGGCGAAGCTCTCGTCGATCCGGTACTCGTCGCCCTCGCGCTCCAGCCGGTGGGACAGCGGCGCCAGGAAGTCCATCCGGGCCGGGCGGAAGCCGGTCGCCCAGACGATGACGTCGACCTCGATGTGCTCGGTGACGCCGTGCAGGTCGTTGTGGCCGATGGCCAGGTCCCAGCCGCCGCTGCCGTCGCCGGTCACGTGCAGCACCTCGCGGTTGGGGTACAGCGCGAACAGGTCGACCGCCCCGTTGACGAACCGGTGCACGTACGCCCGCTGGTAGATCTCCCGCAGCGTCGACTCGGACACCCCGTCGCTGGTCAGGATGTGGCGCTGGTTGAACGCCTCGCGGACCGGACGGTCCAGCCGGAAGAAGTAGTCGGAGAACGACGGCATGTAGTAGTCGTTGGTGAACGGCGAGTCGTCGATGGGTAGTTGAGGAACGCCTCGGCCCCGGACTGTCCACCGCCGACCACGGCCACCCGTTTGCCGCCGAGGTCGACCGCTTTCGCGTTGAACTGGCTGACGTGGAACTGTCCGGTACCGATCGCGTCCCGGGCATGCATCGGTAGCCATGGTTCGGTGCCGACGCCGAGCACGATGTTCTCGGCGTGCATCGTTCCGTGCGTTGTCCGTACCACGAAATCGCCGTCGAACTCGACGGAAAGGACCTCCTCGCCGAAGACCACGTTGTGGTTCATCCGGCTGGCCCACTCCATGTAGTTGCGGAACTCCTGGCGGGGCACGGCGTCGAACTGGGCATTGATGAAGTGGTACAACCGGCCGTGGGCGTGCAGGTAGGACAGGAAGGAGAAGGAGTTGGTCGGGTCGGACAGGGTCACCAGGTCCTTGAGCGTCGACACCTGTAATGTCGCGCCGTCCATCTGCTGACCGTCATGCCAGCCGAAATTGGGCCGCTTTTCCACGAAGCGATTTGTGACTTCGGGATGTCCGTACAACAGAGAAGCGAGACTCAAATTCGCCGGGCCCACGCCTATGCCAAGGCATCGGAAACAACCGCTGTCAGGAACACGTGTCTTCTCTGCCACGATCCGAATCACCTTTCAATGATGATTTCCGGAGGCCGTACCGCCGGTTGCACGCACATTCGCAAGCACGTCGTGAAGCGTGCCGGGTACCGCCTTTGCCTGGTCCCACCCACTCCTCGGTCGACCGGTGAGCGCAGGCACAACCCCTGATCAGGGCATGCAAGAAGGACCCCAGTCAGCCAGATTTTCCGCTCCGATCACGCCTGCGATGATTCCGTGCTTTGCCCGACGCGATCCCTCGCATCGATCGTCCACGATAATCAGATCTTGCGGCGTATGTCAACGACTCGTTAACGATGTCCACTACGCGACATCAGCTCGACAAGAGTTCGTAACAGAGCCGCCGATACGTTGGCATGCCGGTCACCGGGGTTCACCGGATAATCGTGGCGGTGGCTCGCCGGCTTCCGGCAAAGCCGGCAACTATCCGGAAAACGACAGGCGGCCGTCGTACGAAATGTGTGCCGGTTACCCGCCCTGGTCGGCGGTGTAAATACAATGATTGTGTTCAATATCTAACCCTAACGATGGCGGAGCCCGGCGGGTACCCGGCGCATGCGACGATGGACCCCATGGCGTCGCACACCTACGAAACGGTCGTGACCTGGACCGGGAACCTGGGCACCGGGACCAGCGGCTATCGCGAGTACGGCCGCGACCACGAGGTCGCCGCCGCCGGCCGGAGCGTCATCCCCGGCAGCTCGGACCCCGCGTTCCGGGGCGCGCGGGACCGGTGGAACCCGGAGCAGCTGCTGGTCGCCTCGCTGTCGCAGTGCCACATGCTGTGGTACCTGCACCTGTGCGCCGAGGCCGGGGTCGTCGTCATCGACTACGTCGACGAGGCTGTCGGCACCATGACCGAACACGGCGACGGGGGGCAGTTCACCGAGGTGGTGCTGCGTCCACGGGTAACCGTGGCCGACCCGGAGATGACCGGGACGGCCATCCGACTCCACGAGCGGGCGAACCGGTCGTGCTACATCGCCAACTCGGTCAACTTCCCGGTACGCCACGAACCCGCCGTCATCGCCGCCGCCGTGCGGATCTGAACCACGCCCGGTCTGAAGGACTACACCCGGGGCGCCCGGTTGGCGCATTGACTGCGGGCTCTACGATGGCTGACGACGACGGCCGCCGCCCACGGTCTGTGCCCGAGCCAGGGAGCATTGATGAGACGCCGGCGGTGGGTCCGATCATTGATCGTGGGTACGGCCGTAGTGGCGACGGTCGGTGCGTTCGGGTTCTTCGGCGCCACCGGTGGATACCCGGCGACCCGGCCCCGGCTGCTGTCCGGGGCGGCCTGGTTGGTGTCCTCCAGGGCGGGTCAGCTGACGCTGCTGGACGGCTCCTCGGTCGAGGTGGCCGCGCAGGTACGGGTGGCCACGCCCGGCGATGCCCTGGACGTCGTACAGCAGGGGTCGACCGCGTACGCGGTCAACCGGTCGGCCGGTACGCTGCGCCGGGTCGACGGCGCGACGTTCGCCGTCAGCGGCGCGGTTTCCCCGATCCCCGGAGCCGGCGCGGACCTGCGGGCCTTCGCCGGACCCGGAGCGGTGTACGCCCTGGACGCCGGCCGCGGCGTGCTCGCCGAGGCCGACCCGCGGACGCTGGCCCGGCGGGGCGGTCCGGTGTCCATGGCGGCGGAGGTAGCGACCCAGGCGGCGAGCATCGACGACCAGGGCCGGCTGTGGGTACTGGACGGCGGGTCGGGGACGCTGGACTGGGTCAAGGACGGCCGGCGGCACACCGGTCCGCGGCTGACCTCGTCGGGCACCGGGCTGGTGACGTTGGCGGACGGACAGCCGGTCGTCGTGGATCCGGGCGGCCGCACCGCGTACACCCTCGATCCGGGTTCGGCGACGGTGGCCCACCGGACGAACCTTGACCTGCGCGCCAGCGATTCGATCCAGGTCAGCGGCTCGCCGGACGCACCGCGCCTGTACGTGGTGGCCTCGCGCGGCGTCCTGGCGGTGTGCGAGTTGACCGCGTCGACGTGCTCGACGGCGGTACCGCTGGGCGCGGCCGGCGCCGAGTTGGGGGCCGCGGTGGAGAGTGCCGGCCGGGTGTTCGTACCCGACTACTCCGCCGGGCGGGTGTGGATCGTCGACCTCGACGGGCGGCGGGTGGCGCAGCCGCAGGTGCTGCCGCCGGCTACCCGCTTCCAGTTGCTGACCCGCGATGGCGTGGTGTTCTTCAACGATCCGGACAGCGAGCGCGCCGGGGTCATCCGGCCCGACG
>VAXX01000100.1:29084-43366 GCA_005885115.1 Actinomycetota bacterium
CCCCGCCGCCGACGCCGCCCCCCCGTACGCCGCCGACCCGTACGCCGCCGTCCGGTACGCCGCCGTCCGGTACGCCCAAGCCGCAGCCCACGCCGACCGCGACGGCCACGCCGACGCCGACGCCGACCCCGACTCCGACGCCGACCGCGCCGCCGTCGACCAGTCCACCTCCACAGCCGCTGCCGGACCTGCAACTGTCGGTGTCCGCGAACCCGAGCCAGGTGGGGCAGGACGTACGGCTGTCGGTCAGGGCGAGCGCGGCCCCGCAACCGGTCGGTGCGCACTGGGAGTTCGGCGACGCCACGACCGCCGAGGGTTCCTCGACCGACCACCAGTGGAGCGCGGCCCGGACCTTCCAGGTCACCGTGACGGCCACGTTCCCCGACGGTCGGACCAAGACCCGCTCGTACGCACAGGACGTACGACCACAACGGGTCACGGGCACGTTGACCGTCCACGTGATCGGTCCGGGCCGGATCGTCAGCACCCCGGCCGGGATCAACTGTTCGGGCACCTGCTCGGCCCAGTTCGACGCGAACACGACCGTGCACCTGACCGCGCAGGACAACCCGGGCGCCCAGTTCGAGGAGTACGCCGACGACTGCACCGGCGCCACGCCGCCCGACTGCGACCTGGTGGTACCGGCGTCCGGGGCGACCGTGACCGGGACCTTCACCCAGGTCTCGTGGACCCTGACGCTCAAGGTCCAGGACCCCGCCTCCGGCGGCGGTGGCGGCATCGTCGAGGTGTTCGACAACGACGGTGCCGGCCCCGACCACCAGTGCCGCCAGGCCCGGTGCGTGGACAACTTCGGCGTGGACGAGACGATCCTGCTCGAACCCAACGCGCTCGGCCTGTCCATCTCGCAGTTCCGCGGCTGGCAGGGCGCCTGCGCCGGTCAGGGCCAGCAGTGCCATCTGACCATGGACGGCAACAAGACAGTGACCGCCCTCTACGTCAGATGTCCACCGGGTGGCTGTACCTGACCGGTGGGTCGGCGGGGTGCGAGCCCCGCCGCGCGGTACGCGGCGTCGATCAGGGCCATGGTCCGGACCGCGTCGGCGGCGTCGGTGAGGACCGGGGTACCGTGCACGATCGCGTCCCGGAAGGCGCGCAACTGACAGGTGTACGTCGCCGGTCCCGGTACCCGCTCGGTACGCCGGCCCCCGGCGGTACGCACGGACAGCCGGTGGTACCGCTGCGGTAGGACGAAGTTGAGCACCCGGATCGTTCCGGCGTCGCCGACGATGCGCAGCGACACGTCCAGCAGCCGCGCCGACCACATCGACGTGACGGCCCGTCCGGTCGCCCCGCCCGGATACTCGACGTGCACCTCCATCGCGCGGTCCACCTCCGGCCGGTGCAGCCGGGCCCGGGCACTGCGTACGGTCGGCTCGCCCGGCCCGAAGGTACGCAGGGCGTGCAGGACGTAGCAGCCGGCGTCCATCGTCGCGCCACCGGCGAGGTCGAGGTTGTACCGGATGTCGGAGAACCTCGGCAGCGGGAAGCACAGGTGCGCCTCGACGTGCCGGACGGTGCCGATGGTGCCCTCGTCGACGAGCTGGCGGATCCGGGCGGTCAACGGGTGGTACCGGTAGTGGAACGCCTCCATCACCACCCGGTCGCTGGCCGCGACCGCCCCGGCGACCACCCGGGCCTCGTCGGCGTTGGCGGTGAAGGGTTTCTCGCACAGCACGTGCTTTCCCGCCGCCACCGCCCGCAGCGTCCAGGCGCCGTGCAGCCCGTTGGGCAGCGGGATGTACACCGCGTCCAGGTCGTCGGCCGCGATCAGGTCGGCGTAGCTGTCGTACACGCGGGAGATGCCGTACCGGTCGGCGAAGCGTCGCGCCCGTTGCCGGTCCCGGGCGGCGACGCCGGCGAGCGTGATCCCGGGGACCTCGCTCGCCGGCGTGACGATGGCGGGTGGTGCGATGGCGGCGGCGCCGAGAATCCCGATCCGCAACGAGTCCATCCGCCGAACCTACCGCTCAGGCGTCGCGTCGCTGGAACATGACGGCGGCGACGATCAGCAGCAGCGCGGTCCAGCCGGCGAACACACCCAGGCCCTGCCACGGGCTGAGCAGGTCGTCCGGGCCCTGTTGCGGGTACAGGATGAGCTGTCCGGCATTGGTGGGCATCCAGGCGTTGATGTGGTGCCCCCAACTGTCGGGCAGCAGCCCGGTCAGGTTCGACACGATGAGGATCAGCCCGAGTACCGCCGTGATCGCCCCGGCCGTGTGTCGCAGGATCGCCCCGAACGCCAGCGAGAACAGCCCGAGTACGGCGATGTAGAGCCCGGCACCGAGCACCGACCGGGTGACGCCGGGATCGCCGAGGCTGACCGGGATGTGCGCGGCGATGACCTGCCGGCCGACGAAGAACGCGGCGAACGCCAGCAACTCACCGACGATGAGCATCAGGACCGCGAACACCGCGACCTTGGCGGCCAGTACGGTCAGCCGGCGCGGCTGCGCCTGGAGCGTGGACCGGATCATCCCGGTGGTGTATTCGGCGGAAATCACCATCACGCCCAGTACCGCGATGACGAGTTGGCAGATGAACACCGGCCGGACCAGGATGATCTCCAGCGGGCGGTGCAGCAGGTTCGCCTGTTCGCGCGGCTCGAACCGGGCCCAGCGGTGCATCGTGGCCCAGGCGATCAGCGACATCAGCCCGATCGCGATGCCCGCCATGGCCAGCAGCGACCACATCGTCGAGCGGACCGTCCGCAGCTTGGTCCATTCACTGTGCAGGGTGCCCGGCAGGCCGGCCCGGTGGGTCGCCGGCGGCAGCGGCGTCCCGACCGTCGGTCGGGTCATGGTCTGGGTCATCGTCAGGCCTCCTGGCCGGTCGTCGGGAGGGCGGCGTGGTACTCGACGGTGTCCCTGGTCAGTTCCATGAACGCCTGCTCCAGCGACGCCTGCAACGGCGACAGCTCGTGTACCCGGATGCCGTTGTCGAAGGCCAGATCGCCCACCCGGTCCATCGGCAGCTCGGTGACCAGGAGCGCGGACTCGCCATCCAGCACGGCCTTCCCGCCTTCGGTGGTGACGAGCTGGGCGAGCCGGTCCGGCTCGGGCGTGCGTACCCGGACCGCCAGTTCCGAGTTCTGGTTGATGAACTCCCGCACCGTGCAGTCGGCGATCAGCCGGCCCTGGCCGATGACCAGGAGGTGGTCGGCGGTGTTCTCCATCTCCGACATCAGGTGGCCGGAGACGAAGACGGTCCGGCCCTCGGCGGCGAGCGTCTTCATCAGGTTGCGGATCCACAGGATCCCTTCGGGATCCAGCCCGTTGACCGGCTCGTCGAACATGAGGATCCTCGGGTCACCCAGCAACGCCGAGGCGATACCCAACCGTTGCCCCATACCCAGGGAAAAACCCTTGGCCCGCTTGCGGGCCACCTCGCTGAGCCCGACCATCTCCAGCACCTCGCCCACCCGGCGCCGGGGCAGGCCGTTGGTCTGCGCCAGACACAACAGATGGTGGTACGCGGTCCGGCCGCCATGGATGGCCTTGGCGTCCAGCAGCGCACCGACCTCGCGCATCGGGTTGTCCAACCGGGCGAACGGCCGGCCGTTGACGGTGACCGTCCCGTCGGTGGGCCGGTCCAGGCCCAGGATCATGCGCATCGTGGTGGGCTTGCCGGCCCCGTTCGGGCCGAGGAATCCGGTCACCTGACCGGGTTTCACGGTGAATGACAGCCGATCGACGGCCAGCCGGTCCCCGTAGCGTTTGGTAAGGCCGACGGCCTCGATCATCTGGTACATCCCTTTCGCCCGAGGGTACGGTGCCCGCGCCGGAACCCGGACGGCCATAATACCGGCAGGTCGCGCAACGTCAGGAGGGCATGTCATGGCCGCCGGTACCCTCAAGGGCCGCAGTCTGTTGTCGCTGCAGGAGTTCTCCGCCGCGGAGATCACCCTGTTGCTGGACACGGCGGCGGAGCTCAAGCGGCTGCGCCGGGTGGGGGTGCATCCCCGGCCGTTGGAGGGCCGCAACGTGGCGCTCATCTTCCTCAAGCCCTCCAGCCGTACCCGGGTGTCCTTCGTGGTGGCCGCGACCGAGGCGGGCGCGCATCCGGAGATCTTCAACCGGGACGACATCCGGTTCGGCATCAAGGAGTCGGTACGCGACATCGCCCGGGTGTTCGGGCGGGTCTTCGACGGCATCATGTTCCGCGGCTACGACCACGGCACCGTCGTGGAGTTGGCGAGGTACGCCGGGATCCCGGTGTGGAACGGACTGTGCGACAGCTACCACCCGACCCAGATACTCGCCGACCTGTTGACGATCCGGGAGACGTTCGGGACGTTGCAGGGGGTTCCGGTCACGTACGTCGGGGACGGGCACAACAACGTCACCCGTACCCTGGCCATCGCGGCCGCCAAGACCGGACTGGACCTGCGCATCCTGGCGCCCGAACCGCTCCAGCTCACCGAGGAGTTCCTCGCCCCGGTGCTGGCCGCCCGGGAGAACCCCGAGGGGCGCGTGGTGGTGACCGACAAGCCGGCCACCGCGCTGTCGGGTACCGCCGTCATCTACAGCGATGTCTGGGTATCCATGGGCGAGGAGGACAAGACGCAGGAGCGCATCGCGCTGCTGCGCGACTACAAGGTGACCGCCGACCTGCTCGCCCTCACCGGCCGCGCCGACACCATCTACCTGCACTGCCTGCCGGCGTTCCACGACCTGGACACCGAGTTCGCACGCGCGAACCCGGACGTCCGGGAGGTCGACGACGACGTCTTCGAGGGGCCGCGCAGCCGCGTCTTCGACCAGTCGGAGAACCGGATGCACACCGCCAAGGCGTTGATGGCGCTCACCAGGCCCGCAGCCGACGTCGAGGGTCGCACCCCGGCACCGGGCCAGGTGCAGCAGATTCCATGTCATGAACGTGGTGTTGCGGTTGGTGAAGTCGTTGTCCGGGCCGCCCGAGCCCGGGTCCAGGTACGACGGGCCGGGGCCGGCCTCCCCGATCCAGCCCGCGTCGGCCTGCGGCGGGACGGTGTACCCGAGGTGCTGCAGGCTGTAGAGCACGTTCATCGCGCAGTGCTTGACGCCGTCCTCGTTGCCGGTGATCAGGCAGCCGCCGACCCGCCCGTAGTACGCGTACTGACCGGCCGGGTTGAGCAGGTGCGAGCAGCCGTACAGCCGCTCGATCACCTGCTTGGTGACCGAGCTGTTGTCGCCCAACCAGATCGGCCCGGCGATGACCAGGATGTCGGCCGGCAGCACCGAATCCCGGTAGATCGCCGGCCACTCGTCGCGCGCCCAGCCGTGTTCGGTCATGTCCGGCCACACGCCGGTGGCGATGTCGTGGTCGACCGCCCGGAGCACCTCGACGGCGACCCCCTGCTTCTCCATGATGGACCGGCTCAGTTCGATGAGGCCGCCGGTGTGGGACAGCTCGGGGGAGCGCTTGAGGGTGCAGTTGATGAACAACGCGCGCAGGTCGTCGTACCGGGCGGTGGGCAAGGATACCTCCGAAAGGTGGGTCAGGCGGCGTGCTGCTGGCCTTCGATGAAGAACGCCAGCACGGTGTCGGGTCGGGCGTCGTCGAGGTCGCGCATCAGCCGGGCCGCGCCGAACGGGGCGTTCCAGAACGGGCCGCCGCGCGGGGTCGGTGGGGTCACGTAGGCGTACGGCTCGGGGAAGAAGTGGTCGCCGGGGCAGACCCCGAAGGTGGCCCCGCCGGTCGACACCGCCACGTCGAAGTGCTCCGGCCACAGGATCGGTTGCTCGTCGGGGGCCAGTTGACGCAGCGCGGCGTCGCCGGCCGCCCAGCACCGCGCCAGCCAGCGGGCCGCGTCGGGGTCGGCGTCCAGCGGCTCGTCCGGCTTGACCCCGCAGCCGTCGTGGTAGAGCCCTTCCGGGGCACCGGCTTCGACGCCGACGGCGGCGGCGAGGTCGGCGGCGCTCCGGCCGGCCAGCGGTACCCGCCGGTCGCCGGCGACCAGGTAGAGCCCGTCGACCCGCAGGTCGGGCGCGGTCACGGTACCGAACCCGCCGGGGCGTACGAACAGCCGGATCGTCCCGGAGCGGCGGTACTGCGGCCCGGCCATGACCAGCTCGGCGACGGCGTGCAGGGACCGGCGGGTGGCTTCGTCGTTCATGGGGGTACCTCCCTCTACAGCGGTTCGAGCCTAGGCCCGGGACGGCCGTGGCGGGGTAGGGCGGACGGGTGGATCAGGGCGCGGAGAGTCGGGCGAACCATCGTCCGGCGTCGGCCCAGCGGTCCAGTACCCGCAGCCCGGCCTCGCGGGCGAGGGCGTCCAGGTCGTCGGCGGCGACCACGGCCCAGGCGAACGGTGGGCCGGTCCGCTCGCCGTGCCGCAGCGCGACCAGGCCGTGCCAGCTCCCGGTACCGGGCGGGTCGAGCTCCACGAGGAGGTCACCGTCCGGCGCGACCAGTTCCCGGCACCGGCGCAGCAGCCGGTACGGGTCGCCGCCGATGCCGATGTTGCCGTCGGCCAGCAGTACGTGCCGCCACGATCCTTCCCCGCGGACCGGGGAGAAGACGCAGCCGTGGTGGACCGGGGCGCCCCGGCGCCGGGCCTGACGGACGGCTTCGCCGCTGAGGTCAACACCGAGCGCCGTACGCCCGACGGCGGCCAGCGCCGCGGTCAACCGGCCGGGCCCGCAGCCGACGTCGAGGGTCGCACCCCGGCACCGGGCCAGGATGGAGTGGTCGCCCGGGCGCAGCCCGCCGCACCAGTCGGCGGGCTCGATACGGCGGGGTGGCCGGGTGGCGGCCGGATCGACGAGCGCGACGTCGGCTGCTCCACCGGCGGCGGCGCGGCGCAGGACGGCGCCGTACAGGGCCAGGGCGCGGGTCATCCGGACGCCACCACCGGCAGGTTCCGGGCCACGGCCGGATCGGGTTCCCCGGCGAGATTGCGGGCGACGGCGGCGGCGAACCGGCTGTCCCGGCACAGCCGCGCGACGTGCCAGGCGTCGGGCGCGGTGTCCACGTCGCGCAGCGTCGGCCCGTACCCGACCCGCAGGCCCCGGCACCGCAGCGCCGCCACGGTCAAGGTACCGGTGTCCACAGTGGACATCGGTACGTCCCGCAGTACCCGGGCCGGCGCCGCATCGCGCAGAGCCAGGGCCCACCAGCCGCCGTCCTCGGCCGGCCCGAGTACCGCGTCGTACCGGTCCAGCCCGGTTGCCATGGCCCGCAACAGGATCGGGGTCACCTGCGGGGTGTCCATGCCGATCAGCAGCGAACCGGTACCGGGCCGGGCGGTGTCGGCGAAGCCGTTGGCGAGCCGGGCGCCGAGCCCGTCGCCGCGCTGCGGTACCCGGTGCCACCCGGACGGCGCCGGAATGTGTCCACTGTGGACGATGGTGTGTCGGACCGCCGGGGTGGCCCACGCGGCGGCCAGCGTGTCGGCCAGTGCGGCGGCGGCGATCTCGGCCGCCTGGGCGTACGTCGCCGGCGGGCAGAGCCGGGTCTTGACCCGGCCGGGTACCGGAGCCTTCGCGATGACCAGGAGCTGGGTCCTCATCCGGCCAGTACCCACGGCAGTGCGGCGGCCTCGTCGAGGCAGGGCAGAACCACGTCCACGGGTTCGGTCATGCCCGTCACGCTAGGCCGCCACCCAGCCGCGGTGGGGGCCGTCACGCTTACAGAACCCTTACCGCACAACGGTTCTTACCGGGTGATGACATACCGGTGCCGGGCCGGCCCGGCACCGGTAACGTCAACCGACGACCATGACGCGTACCCGCGAAATCTGGCTCGTGGTCGCCACCGCCTGGCTGCCGGCGCGGCAGCACCGGGTGTGGCTCGCCGGTCAGGCGCTGACCGCCCTGGCGGTCAACCATCTGCTGTTCTCGAACTGGTGAGGCGCAGCGGCGCCGTCGCGAAGTCGGCGACGCCGGCGGCGAACCCGATGCGCGCCCGGAACCCGAGCACCCGCGCGGCCCGCTCGGGGGAGGCCACCACGTGCCGGACGTCCCCGGGGCGCGCCCCGCCCACGACGACCGGCTCCGGTCCGCCCATCGCCGCCGCGAGCGTGCACGCCAGGTCGCCGACGGTGTGCGGCTCACCGGAGCAGACATTCACGGCCGTAAACGAATCAGCCGGTACGTCCAACGCCAGCAGGTTCGCCCGGGCCACGTCCTGTACGTGCACGAAGTCCCGCCGCTGCCACCCGTCCTCCATGACCCGCGGCGGGTCCCCGCGTTCCAGGGCCGACCGGAACAGCGAGGCCACCCCCGCGTACGGGGTGTCGCGCGGCATCCGCGGCCCGTACACGTTGTGGTACCGCAGCGCCCAGACACTGCCACCGGTCTGGCGGGCCCACGCGGAGGCGAGGTGCTCCTGGGCCAGCTTCGTCGGGCACGGCGGCTCGTACCGGCCGGCGTCCAGGTCGGCCGGCCGGCGCGGACCCGGGCCGACCAGCCCGTGTACGGCGCACGAATACCGCCCCTCGCCATACACCACCATCGAGCTGGCCAGCACCAGCCGGGACACCCCCGCCGTGTACATCGCCGACAGGAGAACGGCGGTGCCGAGGTCGTTGTGCCGGGCGTACGCCGGCGCGTCGGTCGGGTCGACGCCGTGCCCGACCATCGCGGCCTGATGGCACACCGCGTCCACCCCGACGAGCAGCCGGGCCAGCAGGGCGCCGTCGCCGACGTCCCCGACGACGACATCGCCGGCCCAGGACGGCGTTTCACCGCCGTGCGCCTGCGGCAGCAACGCGTCCAGCGCGGTCACCTCGTGCCCCGCGTCCCGCAACGCATCGACCACGTGCGATCCGATGAACCCGGCGCCGCCGGTGACGAGTACCCGCATGCGCGCCACGCTAGGGCCCGGTCGGGCCGCGTGGTGGCGGGCCGGGACAGCCGTAAGCATCCCGAAAGGGATACCCGTGGAATGCTTGCGGCGTGCGATCAGCGCTCGCGCCGCGCCGGCGGCTGCTGGTCGTCGCGGTCGCGCTGCTCGTGGTGGCGCTCGCGGCGACCGTCGCGCTGCGCGCCTGCGCGGGGCGGCCGGCCGCGCGGGAGGACTTTCCGGACCAGTCGCGCCCCGGGCCGGTCCTGCTGATCCCCGGGTACGGTGGCGGACAGGCGGCGCTGTCCGTACTCGCCCAGCGGATCCGCGCGACCGGCCGCGCCGCCACGATCGTGGCGCTGCCCGGCGACGGTACCGGGGACCTCAACGCGCAGGCGGCCACCCTGGACGGCGCGGTGACCCGGGCACTGCGCGACGGCGCGCCCTCGGTCGACCTCGTCGGGTACTCGGCGGGCGGGGTGGTGGCGTTGTTGTGGCTGGCCCGCCACGACGGGGTACACACGGCCCGGCGGATCGTCACGTTGGGCGCGCCCCTGCACGGTACCCGCCTGGCGGCGACCGGCGCCGCCGTCGTACCCGACGCCTGCCCGACCGCCTGTCAACAACTGGCTCCGGGCAGCGCCCTGCTCGCCGAGCTGGATCGGCTCACCGTGCCGGCCCGGCTGCCGTGGCTGTCGGTGTGGACGGACGACGACCAGACGGTGGTACCGCCGGACTCCGCCCGGCTGCCCGGCGCGGTGAACGTACCCGTGCAGAGCGTCTGCCCCGAAGTGCACCTCGCGCACGGCGACCTGCCCGCCGATCCGCTGGTCGGGGATCTGGTCCTGGGCGCCCTCGGGACCGCGCCGCTGACCGCGCCGGACGCGAGCGACTGCGCCCGGTCGCGGACGTCCCGGCTCAGCTCGTCACGTCCCGGGTCATGAAGTTGGCCCACGCCGCGCCGAGCAGCAGCCCGAGGTAGCACGCCTGCAGCAGCAGCCCGTGTTCGATGTCCCGCCAGAAGATCGGGTCGCGGAAGAAGTCCACCCACGCCAGCCAGTACCGGGTCGGCAGGTACGGCTGCACGGCGCTGGCCGCGTCCAGGGTCAGCAGGACGTCGCTGGTGACCAGGACGGCCAGGGCACCGAACGCGGCACCGAGCGCGGAGTCGGTCAGCGTGGACAGGAACAGCGCGATGGCCGCGACCCCGAGCATCGACACGGTGATGAAGGCGACCGTCCCGAGTACCCGCAACGTGAGCTGGGTCGAGGTCAGCGGCGGCCCGGACAGCGAGGTCACCCCGCCGGGCTCGCCGAGCGCGGCCGGCGGCTGGGTACCCAGCAGCAGCACCCCGGCGACGTACGACGTGCCCACCACGGCGGCCAGGGCCAGCAGGACGAAGACGGTCAACGCGACGAGCTTGGCGACCAGGAGCCGGGTCCGGCCGACCGGCCGGGCCAGCAGGTACCGCAGCGTCCCGCCGGTCGCCTCGCCGGCCACCGCGTCGCCGGCCAGCACCGCCACGGCGATCGGCAGGAAGATCGGTACCACCATGGCCATCGCCGCCGCCGGGTACAGCGACCCGTTGTTGAGCACCGCGGACATGAACGCGGGACCGCGCCCGGGCGCGGGAGCGAGATGGCGTACCGCCACGAACGCCGCCACCAGCACCGGCAGCGCGCACAGCAGCGCGACCGCCACCCAGGTCCGCGGCCGGCGCAGCAGTTTCACCAGCTCGACCCGGATCACGGCACCGCCTCGATCCGGTCGGCACTGGTGGTCGTGGCCGCCAGCACGATCTGCTCCAGCGAGCGGCGCTGGGCGCTGATCTCCGCGACCCGCAGCCCCTCGCCCACCAGCAGCGCGTTGAGCCCGGCCGGGTCGTCGTGCCGGACGGTCAGCGCGTCGCCGTCGCGGGCCTCGACCCGCCCGTCCAGCAGCGCCGCCGCCCGCGCCGCGTCGGGGCTGCGGACCAGCACCCGGCCGGTGGGCGCGCGCAGCGTGGCCAGCTCCTCCTGGACGACCAGCCGGCCGCGGTCCATCACCCCGATCCGGTTGCCCAACTGCTCGACCTCGGCCAGCAGGTGGCTGGACAGGAACACCGTGGTGCCGGCCGCGTTCAGCTCCGCGAGCAGGTCGCGGATCTCCCGCATGCCGCGCGGGTCCAGGCCGTTGGTCGGCTCGTCCAGGACCAGCAACCGGGGGGTACGCAGCAGGGCTCCCGCGAGCCCCAGTCGTTGCCGCATCCCCAGCGAGTACGCCTTGAGCGGCCGCCGGTCGATCCCGCCCAACCCGACCCGGTCCAGGGCCTCGTCCACCCGGCGTCGCCGGGTCCGCCGGGACCCGCCCGGCCCGGCGGCGTCGAAGATCCTCAGGTTGGTACGCCCGGACAGGTGCGGATACCCCGCCGGCCCTTCGACCAGGGCACCGACCTGGGGGAGCACCTCGTGGACCCGACGGGGTACCGGCCGGCCCAGCACCTCGATCCGGCCACTGGTCGCGAAGACCAGCCCCAGCAGCATCCGTACCAGCGTGGTCTTGCCCGACCCGTTCGGCCCGAGCAGGCCGTACCGGTCGCCCTCGCGGACGTCGAGGTCGACGGTGTCGACCGCGGTCACCCGGCCGTACCGCTTGGTCAGCGCGACTGTCGTGATCATACGATGTCCACCGGCAGCTCGGACGCGACGCGGGTCAGCAGGTCGGGCGTGACCAGGCCGGCGAGCACCGCGGTCTCGCTGATGCGGGTCTGCACCGCCAGCACGGTCAACACTCCGGCGCGCACCTCGTACGCGTGCGCACCACCGCCCAGCGGCACCGGTGCGGCGCCGGCGTCCTGTACCGCGCGGAACGTCTGGTAGCCCAGCCGCCGGGGCAGCGGGATGACCACGAACCGGGACAGCCCGTCGCCGTACGCCGCCACGCTGGTGATGGTCAGCGTGTCGAATACCCGCGGCCGCCCGGGGTCGAGTCGGTGACGACGTAGCCGATCCCGTCACGGGGCGCCGGCGGAGTCAGGACCGACGGGGTCGGTGCGCGCAGGCTGACGTCGAGGAAGGTGCTGACCAGGATCGGCTGGGTGGCGTGTTTCCCGGTCACCGACACCGACAGTGGCAGGCCGGTACGCGGGTCCGCCCACACGTCCACGTGCCCGACCGTCGAGTGGGTACTGACCGGTTCGATCCGCAGCCCGGCGGCGGCGATACCGGCGATCCGGCGCGCCGGCAACGGGCGCAGCCGATCACCCGGGTCGGTCATCGACAGCAGCCGCCGGGCCAGGTCGGGCGGGACGAGGTCGGCGCCCCGGGGCAGCCGTACGGGTGGGGCGCCGGTCACCTCGGTCACCTCGCCGCGGCCGTAGTCCCACACCAGCTCCCGGCCGCCGAGCCGGTACGTGTCCCGTTCCGTACCGTCGTCGATCACGTCCACCCGGAATCGGTCGGTTCCGGCGTACCAGACCCGCAGCCGGGTGTCGCCGTTCAGCAGGTCGGCGACCGTACCCAGTTGCGGAAGGGCGGGAAGTCCGGCGGAACCGGTGCTCACCGCGTACCCCTGGAAGGGTTGTGCGGCCGAGGCGCGGATGCGGGCGGCGAGCGTGGCCACCGCGGTGTCCGGCACCTTCGCGGGCAGCGCGCTGACCGCGGCCGGCGCGCTGACCAGGACCAGCGCGCTGGCGCCGACCACGAGCCAGCGTCGCGCCGCCTCCCGCCGTACCACCGTCACGGCCACCACCCGATCCCGAACGTCCCTCCACCATGCCACGGGAAGCTCAGCGCGCGTCGACGGCCAGCGGCGGCCGGCGCCCGTGCCCCGGCGCGGCCCGTTCGAGCTGGGCGGCGACCCGCAGCAGCAGGTCCTCCCGGCCGTACCCGGCGACGAGTTGTACCCCGATCGGCAGCCCCTCGCGACTGTGCCCGAGCGGCAGGCTGATCGCCGGGTGCCCGGAGACGTTGAACGGGGCGGTGAACGGACCGTACTCGAGGATCCGGCGTAGCCACGACCGCACCGGGTACGCCGGGTTGTCGTAGTCCAGCGTGCCGTGCGGCGCCGGGAGCTGGCCGAGCGTGGGGGTGACGAGCAGGTCGTACCGGGTGAAGAACAGCCCGACCGGCCGGGTCACCCGGTGTTGGGCGTCAACGGCCCGCATGACGTCCAGCGCGGTCGCGGCCTCGGTCTCGGCGAGCACCTGCCGGGACACCGCCTCCAGCCGGGACCGGTCGGGCTGGCGGGGCGCCAGCAGCAGGGCGGCGCCGGTCGCCATCGTGCCGAGCAGCAGCGCCTCGACCAGGACGTCGGGGTCGAGATCCGGGCTCGCCTCGCTCACCGCGTGGCCGAGGGACTCCAGCAGCGTGCCCGTCGCGGTGGCGGCCGCGGCCACCTGCGGGTCCACCGGGACACCGGACCAGGCCCGGGTGGTCAGCGCGATCCGCAGCCGGCCCGGGTCCGTGCCGACTTCCCGGGCGTTCGGGCGGGCCGGCGGCGGTGCGACGTACTTGTCGCCGACCGGTGGTGCGGCGACGGCGTCGAGCAGCAGCGCGACGTCCCGGACGGTACGGGCCAGCCCGAACTCGACCACCAGCCCGAACCCGATTTCTCCGGCGTACGGGCCGCTGGGCGTACGCCCCCGGCTGGGTTTGAGCCCGACCAGCCCGCAGCACGACGCCGGTATCCGCAGCGACCCGGCCCCGTCGTTGCCGTGCGCGAGTGGTACCGCGCCGGCCGCGACCAGTGCCGCCGCCCCGCCGCTGGATCCGCCCACGCCCCGGTCGGGCGCCCACGGGTTGCGGGTCGGCCCGTGCCTGACCGGCTCGGTGGAGAAGCTGAGCCCCAGCTCCGGCGCGGTGCTCTGGCCCAGTGTCACCAGCCCGGCGGCCCGGAACCGGGTCATCAGGTCGTGGTCGACCATCGCGAGCGCGCCCCGGATGGCGCGGCTGCCCAGCGCGAACGGTACGCCCCGGGCGAACGGCCCGCTGTCCTTGATGACGAACGGCACCCCGGCCAGCGGACCGCCCGGCTCGTACTCCAGCGCCGGCTCGAACAGCGGCCCGGTCAACGCGTTGAGGTCGGCGTCGGCGATCTCCAGCGCCTCCCGGGCCACCGCCTCGACCTCGTCAGGGCGTACCGCACCGGACCGGATCAGCTCCCGCAGCCCGGTCGCGTCCAGACCCGCGTACTCATGCAGCTCCACCGGGCCAGCCTCGCGGATCACCTTCCGCAGGGCCAGCGAGTTCCCGGGTCACTCCTGCCGGGCGGCCCGGGCCCGTCGCTTGCCCTCGTGCATCGCCTGGACCCGGGCGATCGGGATCGCCCGGCCCTCCTCGATCAGGTCGGCGGGCAGCCGCTGCGGCTCGGGCATCCGCTCGGCCCACGGGTCCCGCCCGCCCAGCAACCCCGGCACGGTGTGCACGGTGAAGTCGGCCGGCGTCACGCGGTCCAGCTCGTCCCAGGCCAGCGGGTACGACACCGGTACGCCGGGCCGGATCCGTGGGCTGTACGCCGCC
>VAXX01000439.1 GCA_005885115.1 Actinomycetota bacterium
AGGCCGGCGTAGACGAAGAACGTCACCACGTTGAGGGCGGTGAACTGGGCCGAGGCGAACAGCCGGGGCGGCAGCATCGCGGCGTCACCCCGACGCCGCTCGACCACGACGAAGGCGACCAGCCCGGCGAGGCCGACGAGGGCGGGCGGCCAGGCGTGCTGGATCAGCGCGTACGTCGTGCCGCCCAGCCCGGCCGCGGCCAGCAGGGCGCCGAGCAGGTCGAAGCGCTCCACGCGGGTACCGCGGCTCTCCGGTACGAAGCGCACCGCGCAGGCCACCGCGACCGCCGCCACCGGTACGTTCAGGAAGAAGATCCACCGCCAGGACAGCGCGTCGATCAGCCAGCCACCGACGAACGGCCCGATCGCCGTCGACACCCCGGCCAGGCCCGACCAGGCACCGATCGCCCGACCCCGGTCCCGCTCGTCGAACGACGCCTGTACCAGCGCGAGCGAGCCCGGCGTGAGCAGCGCGCCACCACAGCCCTGCAGGGCCCGGACGGCCACGAGTACGCCGATGCTCGGCGACAGTCCACACAGGACGGAGGCCACGGTGAACCAGCCGACCCCGACCAGGAACACCCGCCGCCGCCCGTACCGGTCCCCGAGCGCCCCGCCGAGCAGGACGAACGCGGCGAGCGTCAGGGTGTATCCGGTGACCGTCCACTGTAGACCGGAGATGGTCGCGTGCAGATCCCGACCGAGGTGCGGCAGCGCGACGTTGACGATGGTGAGGTCGAGGAACGCCATGCCCGACGCGAGTGCCGAGGCCGCGAGCGCACCACGACCGGCGGCGGTACCGAGCCGGAGCGTTCCTGTCACCCTGCCAACCTAAGCTGTCCGCGTGCGTACCCCCCGTGTCTTTGCCGTGCTGTGCACCCTCGTCCTCGCGCTGGCCGGCTGCAAACCGCTCGCCGCGGCCCCGCCCGCGACTTCCGGCAGTGCCGATCCCACCCAGGTCAAGCAGCAACTCGCCGAGCTGGTGATGGGCGGGCCGCTGTCGATGGCCGGGTACAGCCGGGCCCGCTTCCCGCACTGGATCGACCAGGGCAACGGCTGCAACACCCGGGATCTGGTGCTCAAACGCCAGGGGCAGGGGGTGCTCGTGAACGGCACCTGCAAGATCACCGCCGGGAGCTGGATGAGCGCGTACGACGCGGTCACCTACACCGATCCGCGGAAGCTGGACATCGACCACCTGGTACCGCTGGCCGACGCGTGGCGGTCCGGCGCCCGCACCTGGACCGACGACCAGCGGCAGGACTTCGCCAACGACCTGACCCGGCCGCAGCTCATCGCGGTGTCGCTGACCCAGAACCGGGCCAAGGGCGACCAGGACCCGTCGCAGTGGAAGCCGCCGAACCGGGACTTCTGGTGTCAGTACGCGGAGGACTGGGTAACGGTCAAGTACTTCTGGAAGCTGACCGTGACCGTGGCCGAGAAGGCCGCGCTCACCGACATGCTGGGGACGTGCGCATGAGCGTTGTGGACAGTCGGACCACGGACATCACGCCCGGGCCGGGCGGGGTGATGACGGTCGAGGTCGGCGTGGTGACCGGGCCGCTGACCCTGCGGACCGAACTCGCCGACACCGGCGATGCGACGTTGCGGGTGCAGTACAAGGACGCCGACGAGTGGTACGCCGTTCAGGGCGGTTCCGCCCATTTGGCCAACAAAGCGGACCTCGATGCGGTACACGTAGTTGCGGTGGGGCTACTCAACCGACCGGACGGGTGAGGCTCAGGCTAGGACGAATCATGACCTTCGATGGGAAACCGCTATCTGTTTAGGACACGTCTCCATCACAGGGTGGCCTGGAGTTGGTTACAGACCCGTTCGGACCTTGACGCGGCGGCCCGTCGCGAGAAGTGTTCGACCTACTACGACGGCACAAACCGCCGTCGCCGTTACGTACACGCCAACGGGCAACCCGGTGGCTGGTACGTAGGTGTCCACGCGTGAGACGACCGATCGGTTGCCGATTGCACTGGGCCCCGGTGAGGCCGCCCTGGCGCGCCTCGCCCTGGCCTGCCACCGGCCCCGGCCGGGCGGCTGGGGAAGGGGGCCACGGAACTCATGACCTTGGGACCCGCGACATCGGAGTCGGACCGACTCACTCCTGTCGTCGATGACGAGGCCGCCCTCGCGGCGGCCCCGGGCAAGGCGATCGAGGGGCGGTCCCTGAGCCGCATCGCCTGGAATCGGTTGAAGAAGGACCGCGTCGCCATCACCGGCGCCGTGATCATCGTCTTCCTGATTCTCGTGGCGCTCTTCGCGCCGCTGATCGTCAAGCTCCTCGGCCATCCGCCGAACGAGTACCACCAGGAACTGCTCGACGCGGACCTCGGTGGCCTGCCCAAGGGCGGCGTCGGCGGCGCCAACGCCAAGTACCTGCTCGGCGTACAGCCGACCACCGGGCGGGACGTGTTCAGCCAGATCGTGTACGGCGCCCGGATCTCCCTGCTGGTCGCCTTCCTCGCCACCCTGGTGGCCGTGGTCATCGGCGTGGTGATGGGCGTGATCGCCGGCTACTTCGGCGGCTGGGTCGACGCCCTGATCAGCCGGGTGATGGACATCTTCCTGGCGTTCCCGCTGCTGCTGTTCGCGATCGCGCTGATCTCGGTACTGCCGCAGCAGACCTCCATCCGGATCGGCGTACTGGTCTTCATCATCGGGTTCTTCAGTTGGCCGTACATCGGCCGGATCATCCGGGGGCAGACGCTGTCCCTGCGCGAACGCGAGTTCGTCGAGGCGGCGCGCAGTGTCGGGGCGCGCAGCCCGCGGATCCTGTTCCGGGAGCTGCTGCCCAACCTGGCCGCGCCGATCCTGGTGTACGGGACCCTGATCATCCCGACCAACATCCTGTTCGAGGCCGCCCTGTCGTTCCTCGGCGTCGGCGTACAGCCACCCACGCCGTCCTGGGGCAAGCTGCTGTCCGACGCGGTGGACTTCTACGAGGCCGACCCGATGTACATGATCGTGCCCGGTATGGCGATCTTCGTCACCGTCCTCGCGTTCAACCTGTTCGGTGACGGCCTGCGGGACGCGCTCGACCCCAAGGCGTCGCGGTGAGCCGGACCAGTCTCCGGCCGCTGCCCATGACTTCCCGGTGCAGAACAACCTCAACCGGTCGCGCACTGCCGACCGCGTATTACAGGGAGGGGAACACAGTGAAACGCAGAACAGGGGTGGCGGTGGCCAGCGTGGCCGCCCTCGCTCTGGTGCTGGCGGGATGCGCCAAGGGCAGTACGCCCGGCACGTCCGGCTCCACCGGCGGCAAGTCCGGCTTCAACGCCGCGACCGAGGGCGTGGTCAACCCGTCGGACAAGAAGGGCGGCACGCTCAAGTTCGCCAGCAGTTCCGACATCGACTCCTGGGACCCCGCCCGCGCCTACTACGCCTGGGCGTGGAACATGCAGCGGTTCTATATCCGTACGCTGGTCGCACCGCAGGCCAAGCCGGGCAAGGAAGGCCTGAAGCTGGTCAACGACCTGGCCCAGAGCCAGGACATCAGCTCCGACGGGCTGACCTATACGTACAAGCTCAAGAGCGGGCTGAAGTACGAGGACGGTTCGACGATCAAGTCGGAGGACATCAAGTACGGCATCGAGCGGGTCTTCGCGCAGGACGTCCTGTCCGGTGGCCCGACGTACCTGTCGGACCAGCTTGACCAGGGCCAGAACTACCCCGGCCCGTACAAGGACACCGACCCGAAGAAGCTCGGCCTCAAGTCGGTCGAGACGCCGGATGACAACACGATCATCTTCCACCTCAAGTCGGCCTTCGCCGACTTCCCGTACCTGCTCGCGATGGGCGGGGCCGCGCCGGTACCGGCGGCCAAGGACAAGGGCGACAAGTACGCCGACCACCCGATCTCCTCGGGCCCGTACATGTTCAAGTCCATCGAGCCGGGCAAGAAGGTCGTCCTGGTCCGCAACTCCAACTGGGACCAGTCCACCGACCCGATCCGTAAGGCGCTGCCGGACGAGATCGACCTGACCCTCGGCATGGACCCGAACGAGATCGACAGCGAGCTGCTGGACGGCACGCTGGACATCGACACCGGGCAGACCGGCGTCCAGGCCGCGGCCCAGGCGAAGATCCTGACCAACCCCGACTACAAGAAGAACGCGGACGAGCCGACCACCGGCTTCATCCGGTACATCGCGATCAGCACCAAGGTCCCGCCGTTCGACAACATCCACTGCCGGCTGGCCGTGCAGTACGCGACCGACAAGGTCTCGCTGCAGACCGTCCGCGGTGGCCCGGACGCCGGTGGCGCGATCGGCACCAGCATGCTGCCGCCGAACATCAACGGGTACGACCAGAACCTGGCCCCGTTCACCGGCAAGACCGGGCAGCCCGACCTGGCCAAGGCCAAGGACGAGCTGACCAATTGCGGCAAGCCCAACGGGTTCACCACCGTCATCGCGGCGCGCAACAAGGGCAAGGAGCCCAAGGTCGCCTTCCGGTCGACCATCGGCTCGCCGGACAACGTACACAAGAAGGGGTACGGCCTGATGAACGCGGGCTGGGGCGCCGACTTCCCGACCGGGTACGGGTTCCTGGACGTACTGGTCGACGGCGACAAGATCCTGCCCAGCGGCAACAACAACTACGAGGAGCTCAACGACCCGGCCATCCAGAGCCTGATCAAGCAGGCCACCGCCGCGACCGACCCCGACAAGGCGGCCAAGCTCTGGGGCCAGATCAACGCCAAGGTCATGGACACCGCGTCGTTGCTGCCGTACGTCTACGACAAGG
>VAXX01000601.1 GCA_005885115.1 Actinomycetota bacterium
TGGCGACGCTGGCCGGGTACCTGCGGCCCGACGACGAGGTGCGGATCTGGGACGAGCACGTGGAGCGCCTGGAGCTCGATGACGACCGGCCGGACCTGGTGGTCATCCAGGCGTACGTCACCTCGGCCCGCCGTTCGTACGAGCTGGCCGACGCGTACCGGGCGCGCGGGGTCTTCGTGGCCATGGGCGGCCTGCACGTCACGTCGTTGCCGGAGGAGGCCGCCGCGCACGCCGACGCGGTGTTCCTCGGGCCGGGCGAGGACACCTGGCCGGTGTTCCTGGACGAGTTCCGCCGTGGTGCGCCCCGATCCCGGTACGTGTCGACGAGCCGCACGCTCGACGGGCTCCCACCGATCCGCCGCGATCTGATCCAGCGGCACCGCTATCTGGTACCGAACTCGATCGTCGTGTCCCGGGGCTGCCCGCACCACTGCGACTTCTGCTACAAGGACGCGTTCTTCGAGGGCGGGAAATCCTTCTACACCCAGCGGGTCGACGCCGCGCTCGCCGAGATCGACCGGTTGCCCGGCCGGCACCTGTACTTCCTCGACGACCACCTGTTCGGGAACCGGCGCTTCGCCGGCGCACTGTTCACCGGCATGGCCGGTCTCGGCCGGGTCTGGCAGGCCGCCGGTACCGTCGACGCGGTGCTCGCCCCCGGCCTGCTGGAGCAGGCGGTGGCGGCCGGGTTGCGCAGCCTGTTCGTGGGCTTCGAGACGGTCAACCCGGGCAACCTCGCGGCGCAGCGCAAGCGCCAGAACGTCGGCCGGGACTACGCCGCGGTGGTGCGCCGGCTGCACGACGTCGGGGTGATGGTGAACGCGAGCTTCGTGTTCGGCATGGACGACGACGGGCCGGACGTGTTCGACCGTACCGTCGAGTGGGCGGTCGGCCAGGGCATCGAGACCGCCACCTTCCACATCATGACGCCGTACCCCGGAACCGGCCTGTACCAACGGATGCGTGCCGAAGGCCGGATGCGCCACGACGACTGGGACAGGTACGACACCCGGCACGTCGTCTTCGAACCGCGCGGCATGACGGCACAGCAGTTGACGGCCGGCTACCGGCGCGCGTACCGCGACTTCTACCGGTGGGGTGCCCTGTGGCGGGGTGCCGCGACCAAGCCCGTGCTGCGGGACCGGTTGCGGCACCTGGCCTACGCCGGCGGCTGGAAGAAGTTCGAACCGGTCTGGGATGTGCTGATCCGCAGCCGCCACGTGCTGCGGGCGTTGCCGCTGCTGGAATCGGCGCTGGGCAGCTTCGGCGCCCGCCGATCCCCTCAGGCGCGCAGCGGCGGGCCGACGACGGGGACGCGCAGGACCGAAGGGGTACCCGGGTCGGCGCGCACCGTCACCGGGAGACAGGTCGGCGGCCACGTCGCAGTGGGTGTCGTCGTCCGGCCCGACCACGGTGTCGACGTGGATCGTCCGGACCGTGTACCCGACCGGCGCGGCCGGCGCCGCGAACAGGACGAGCTGCCCGGCCGGGCCGGTGGTCTGGCTCAGCGCGGCGGCGGGGGAGTCGACCCGCACATCCAGCGTCGGTACGCCGACCACGGCGACGTCGCCGGCCAGCGGGGCGGTGGTCCACGCGGCGAAGGTGCCGGGCGCGTCGGTGGGTCGGGTGAGCGGATCGGGGACCAGGCTGCCCTGCACGGCGGAGGTCTCGGAGTAGCTCGTCGGCGTACCACCGGGGGCGTTCGCGTACGACTGGCTACCCGCCCGTACCGAGGTTGGGGACGTGACGAGGTCGCCCGCGCCGGACAGGTACAGCGGCTGGGGCTGACCCGCCGGGTACCGGTCGGTGCCGGCGTACGCGGCCGAGGCGTTGCCGGTGTAGGCGACCCAGTCCCGGAAGTACGCGAACGGCGGGCCGGTGTCGACCGGCTGGTCCTTGAGGTAATGGTCGAACCAGGCCAGGAACCGCTGCCCGAGGTACGTGTGCTCCAGGCCGCTGCCGGACAGCTCCAGCTCGCCCGGCGCCGGAGTGCCGTGGCTGTGCCCCCAGGACTGCCAGATCATCGTGACCGGGGTACCGCCGGCGGTCAGGGCCCGGTACGTCGCGGCCGCCTCGCGGAGGTTGAACAGCGTGTCCGCCTGCCCCTGGACGAGCAGCGTCGGCGCGGTGACCCGGGCCGCGTACGAGGCCACCGACGCGTGCCGGGCCAGCGCGGTGGTATCCGCCGTCGGGTACCCCAGCAGGTCCAGTTCCGCCTTGGCGGCGCAGGCCGCGTCGGTGAAGTTCGGGCACCCGATCAGCCGCCCGGGGTCGTACTGCGCGCCGGCGACTCCGTCCGCGATGCCCTCGGCGAAGAACAGCGACGTCCATTCCTTCTTGTGCACGCCCGGGTTGGTACCGCCGTTGTTGGGCGCCAGGGAGTACGCCAGGTCGTTCCAGGTGATCAGCGGGATCAGGGCGTCGACGCGGTGGTCGAGGCCGGCGAGGGCGAACTGCGCCTGCCCGCCGTACGAGCCGCCGATCATCCCGACCCGGGGGTCGCCCGGCCCGTCGAGCCGGATCATGTCCAGCCGCTGCCCGTCCGTGTCGGGGCGCAGCCCGGCCAGGTAGTCGACCAGTTGCCG
>VAXX01000440.1 GCA_005885115.1 Actinomycetota bacterium
CATCCCCCCGGAGGTCCCCCATGCCGGCGCCTGTCCGTCTCGTCTGCGCCCTCACCGTCGTCGCCCTCGCCGCGCCGCTGCCGGCAGCGTCGCCGGCGGCGGCCGCCCCCGCCCGGCCGGCGTGCGGCGCCGGGACCGGCGGCGCGGGCGCCGACCTGGTCCGGCTCAACGCGCTCGATCTGCGCGCCCTCGGGATCGCGCAGGCGTCCGGCGCCGGCCTGCGACTCGCCTCGACCCACGCGGGGGTGACCGACGGCCGGCCCAGCGCCAGCGCGCGCGGCGTGGACGCGACGCTCGCGGGGGTGCCGCTCACCGCCGCGCAACCGGCCGCGCTGCGGCAGACCCCGGGCAGCGCCCAGGTCCGGTCCAGCCCCGTCGACCTCGGCTATGCCAGGGTGGGTACGGGCGACCTGCGCGCCCAGGCCGGCTGCCCGTCGGCCACCGCGTCGGCGGCGCTCGTGGACGCCACGGTGCTGCCCGGTACCGACGGTCTGGCGGTGGTACGGGTGCCCGGCAACGTCCACAGCCTCGCCACGGTCGGTACCGGCCGGGCGCGGGCGCAGGTCGGGCTGACCGACGTACGGATCCTCGACCGGACGACCGCACGGATCGCCGTCAAGGTGCTCACCGAGCCGACGTTGACCGTCGGGGCGGGCAGCGCCCGGTACAGCTCCCCGGTGCTGGAGGTGACCCTGCCCAGCGGCGGGGTACGCCGGCTCGACGCCCCGGGCCAGCACCTGGACCTGGGGCTGTCCAACACCGGTACGGTGTCCGCCTCCGGGCCGCAGCGGGACGTCACCGAGAGCCTGCCGGGCAACCCGCTCGCCGCGCTCGGCGGCCGGCTGCCGGCCGGTCCGGTCACGTTGCGCCTGTCCGCCGGTACGCTCAACCGGCACGTCACCGGTACCTCGGTCACCGCCGACGCGGCCACGCTGCGGGTGCAGTTGCTGGTCTCGGGGAACCCGGTGCTCGACGTCGGGGTCGGCGTCCTGGAAGCGAATGCCTCACGCGGGGCCGAGCCCGCCACCCTGCCATTGACCGGCGTCAACGTCGGCTGGCTGGTCGGCACCGGACTGCTGCTCACCATCGCCGGCCGGTTCCTGCTCCTGGTATCCCGGCGCCGCGCCACCAGCTAACCGAGGCGGAACTGCGCCGACGTGGTGCCGGCCGGAGCCGGATCCACCGGCCGGTACGCCAGCTCCGCCAACCGGCCGGCCCACCGGTCGTGCAGCGCCCGACCGTCGTCCAGCGCCTCGGCCGCGATCGCCAGGATGTGCGCGCCGATCGTGGCCGCGGCCACCGGGTCGCTGGAAGCCTTGAGCGCCAGGGCTTCCGCCGAGCCGAGGCACTCGGCGACGGTGCCGGCCAGCGCCCGCCGGGTACGCCCGAGCCACGCCGTCACGTCATCGAGGTAGCTCGCGGTGTCCTCCAGCCGGCCGGTCAACGTATCCGGACCACCGGCCAACTGTCCGGCCAGTCCCGACCAGGTCGCCCCGTACGCCTCGGCGGCCGGACCCCGCCAGGCGGCCGGCATGGGTACCTCGTCCGCCCGCTGCCGGTACCCGCCCGCGTACCGGCGGAGCGCGTCGGACGCCCCGGTGAGCCCGTCCCGGGATACCCCGGCCAGGTGTACGACCAGCTCCCCGGGCAGCGAGCCGAGCCGGCGCAGCAGCGGCCAGATCGGATGGTCGGCCGGTGCACCGGACGCGGCCAGGCTCGCGTCCACCCGATCGAGCAGCGGCGCGGCGACCGGGTACACGCGGTCGAGGAGGTCCATCACGACACCGCCCGGTGCCGCTGGTGGGCGCCCTGCTCGGCGGCCCGGTACCCCTCGGCCGCCCGGCGCAGCCCGGCCGCGAGGTCGGTCAGCCGGGCCCCGTACCCGGCCGCCTCGCGTTCCCGGGCACCCAGCGCGGCGGCCCAGATCGCGTACAGCTCGCCGGCCAGGCCGCCGAGCTGACCGGGTCCGGCGGCGCCGAAGGCGCGGGCTCCGGGATCGGACAGCCCGAGCCGGGCGGCCGTACCGGCGACCTCGTCCGCCGCCGCGGTCACCCGCCGGGCCAGCGCGTCGATCTCCATCAGCCCTCCCCGAGCGGCCGGTACTCCCCGAACGTCTCCGTATGCAGCTTGGTGCGCGCCCACGCCGCCGCGTCCGCGGCGGCGGTGACCGCCTCCCGGATCGACCGGGACAGCTCGTGGTTGCTCCGCCCGGCGAGCGGGCCGCTGACCTGGACGTCGCGGATCGTCCCGTCGGCGGTGACCACCACCTCCACGAGCCCGTCCGGCGAGCTGACCGTCACCTCGACGCCGGCCAGTGCCTTCTCGAACTCGGCGAGCCGGGTGTCGAGCCGCTGGTAGCGCTCAACCGCCGCCTCGATGAACGCCTCGTCGATCTCGCGCCCCATAAGACCTTTGACCCCTCCGGACTCGCTGGCCACCGTACGGCACCGCACCGTAACGACGGAACCCCACGCCGCAAGCCTGTGGATAACTCACGCCGCTGGGTACGTCAGCCCTGCCAGAGCTCGAGCATCATCGCCTCGACCGCGATCCTGGGCTTGACGTTGAGCTCGATGGCGTCCCGGCAGGCGAGTACGGCCGACAACCGGCGCAGCGCGCTCTCCGGCGTCCAGCGCTGGGCCGCCTGGCCGGCCACCTCAACGGCGTCGACGTGCACCGGCGGTACCGGCGCCTGGAGCGTGCGTACCAGGACGTCGCGGTAGAAGCCGGCGAGGTCCACCAGCGCCCGGTCCAGTGCGTCCCGTTGGGCCCGGGTGGCCCGGGACTTCTGCCGGCGCTCCAGGTCCTTGAGCGCGGCGGTGGCACCGCGCGACGCCCCGGCCGTTCCCTTGCCCGTACCCCCGGCTCCGAGAGCGGTAGCCAGGTCGGTGCGCTCGCGGCCGTCCAGCTCGACCACCGCGGCGACCGCCTCCGCCTCGGCCGCCTCGATCAGCGCCGACGCCGCCTCGAAGCAGGCCCCGACGCCGGTGAGCCGGCGGGGTACGGCGAGCACCGCCTCCCGGCGGGCCCGTGCCTGCGGGTCGCGGGCCAGCCGCCGGGCGCGCCCGACGTGCCCCTGCGCGGCGGCGGCGGCCCAGAGAGCGTCCGCGTGGTCGATCCCGTCCCGTTCGACCAGGACCGACGCGACCGCCTCGGCGGAGGGCTGCCGAAGCGTCACGACCCGGCACCGGGACCGGATGGTGACCGAGATGTCGTCGGGGTGGGTGGAGGGCGTACAGAGCAGGAAGACCGTCCGGGGCGGCGGTTCCTCGATCGCCTTGAGCAGCGCGTTGCCGGCCGCCTCGGTGAGCCGGTCGGCGTCCTCGACCAGGAGTACCTGCCAGCGGCCCTGGGTCGGGGCGCCCTGGGCGCGCAGGACCAGCGCGCGCATCTCGTTCACGCCCACGGTCAGCCCCTCGGGCACCACGAACCGCACGTCGGCGTGGGTACCGCCGAGCGTGGTGTGGCAGGCCGGACAGGTGCCGCAACCCCGGTCCGGGCACTGGAGCGCGGCGGCGAACGCCCGGGCGGCGATCGACCGGCCGGAGCCGGGTGGCCCGGTGAACAGCCAGGCGTGGGTCATCGCCCCGGTCGCCACGTCCCGCTGGCGGGCCACGATCGCGGCGGCCGCGTCGACGGCAGCGCGCAGCGTGGCCACCGCCTCGTCCTGCCCCACGAGATTGGCGAAAACGCTCACGACCGGCTCTCCGCGCGGGACCGCTCGGCCGGCCCGGTGCCGTCGCCGTCCGGCGGCACGACGGCCGTCGGGTCCACGACCGGGGCGGCCGCCGAGGTCGCCGGACCGGCAACCAGGGGCGCCGGGGGTACCACCGGAACCTCGGCGGGACCGGGCGCCGGGAGCAGCCCGTGTACCCGGTCGGCGATCAGCCCCGCCACCGCGTCCTCGGGCCGGCTGGCGTCCAGGACGAGGTACCGCTTGGGGTCGGTGGCGGACAGGTCGAGGAAGGCGTACCGGACCCGCTCGGCGAAGTGCAGCGTCTGGGCGTCCGGCTCGGCCAGCTCCGGCGGGCGGCCGGTGGCCCGGCGCAGTCCCTCGGCCGGATCGAGGTCGAGCAGCACGACCAGATCGGGGCGCAGACCGCCGGTGGCCCAGCCGGACAGCCAGGCCACCTCGTCGACCGGCAGGGTACGGCCGGCCTCCTGGTACGCCAGCGCGGAGTCCACGTACCGCTCGCTGATCACCACGGCACCGCGCTCCAGGGCCGGCCGGATCACCGTGGCCACGTGATGGGCCCGGTCGGCGGCGTACAGCAGCGCCTCGGTACGCGGCGCCACCGCCGAGAGCCCGAGCGGTCCGCCGGACAGCAGCAGGGTACGGATCTGCCCGCCGACGTCGGTGGCGCCCGGTTCCCGGGTGAGCAGCACCTCGCGCCCTTCGGCCCGTAGCCGCTCGGCCAGCCGCCGGGCGTGCGTGGTCTTCCCGGCCCCGTCGCCACCCTCGATGACCACGAAGATGCCGATGTCGTCCATCTGCCGCAGCGCGCCCAGCCCGGCGATCACCCCGAACAGCCCCGCGCAGAACAGCAGGATCCGGGTCGTCGAGATGGGTACCCCGAGCACCTCCCGGGAGCTGCCGTACCCGACCACGACGCTGGACACCGAGATCGTCAGCAGCAGCGTGACCTGGGTGCCGGTCTGGATGAACGCGAACACCCGACCGCGTACCTCGTCGCCGACCTCGGTACCGAGCAGCGTGGTGCCGGCGAGGAACGCCATCCCCGCGCCGACCCCGACGCCGAACGCGAAGCACACCGCGATGACCAGGTGCCACGCCACCGACAGCAGCGTCACCGAGGCCGCGGCCAGCACGATGGACAGCCCGAACCAGCGGCGCCGGGACAGCGCGCGGACCACCCGCGGACCGGCGACGATACCGACGCCGAGCCCGACGAAAAGGATCGCGAACAGGATGTAGAAGGTGGCGTCGCCGCCGCCGAGCGAGCGCGCGTAGAACTGGGCGGTGCCGACCACGACGCCGGC
>VAXX01000441.1 GCA_005885115.1 Actinomycetota bacterium
TCGGCGACGAGGTGAAGAAGGCCAGGGTGTCACCGGCCCCGAAGGAGGCGGCCAGCAGCGCGGCGACGGCGATGCCGAGCAGCCCCAGCCGGACCGGTCCGGAGTCAGGCCGGTTGCGCGAGAGGCGGCGCATCCGTACCCCTGGATCGACGTATCGCGGCGGACATCATCAGCAGGCCGGCCAGCCCGACCATGACCCAGCGGCCCAGCGGCGTCTGGAGGTACCCGATCAGGTACCCCAGGCGCGGGATCGCGAGGACCGGCACGGTGGCCTTCGCCGGCAGGACGTACAGCTCGGGGTCCGGGGCCGGGTTCGCGTCGCCCTTGGTGTGCACGATCCGCTGCCCGCCCGCCTGGTCGATCTGGGTGACCCGGTGCATCACCGGCAGCCCACTGGTCGCGTGCCGCATCACCACCACGTCACCGACGGCCACCTGGGATCCGGGTACCGGACGGGCGAGGACCACGCTGCCGGTCGGCGCGGTCGCGCCCATGCTCCCGCTGCGTACCACCAGCGCCTGCCAGCCGAACACCCCCGGTACCAGGATCGCCAGCACCGTCGCCGCGAGCAGGGCGATGACCGCGGCCTGGAGGGCGGTCAGCACGGTGCGGCCGGCGCCGGTGCGGCGCGGGCGGCGGTGCGCGGCCCGGTGCCGGGGCGTCGCGATGGTGATGGCGGCCATGACTGCATACCTTTCGTCGGACCGCCGGCTGCCCCAGGAGGGACAGCCGGCGGTCTGGCGGGTCGTGCGGTTACGGGTTGTGCAGCGTCTGCTCGGCGTTGAAGGTGAGCGTCGCGGTGGTGGTGGCGCTCTTGTACGTGTTGTCGTACGTGATGGCCAGGCTCACCTGGAAGCACAGCACCTCCGAGCCGCTGACGGCCAGCGTGCGGCTGCTCGGGTACGGGCTGCTGGTCGAGTCACCGATCAGCTTCCCGCCGGACGCCGTGGCGCTCAGCTTGCCCGTGTACGGGGCGCCGGCGAGGAACGAGTCGCACAGCGTACCGGCGGTGACGCCGGGATCGTCCACCTTGATCGTCAGGTCGAGGACGCCCGGGACCATGTTGGCCAGGCTGATCAGGTTGGTCGTGGTGGGCGCGCCGACGATCAGACTCACCGAGGTGGTGGAGAAGGTGTTGGCGTCGATCGAGTGGGTGTCGGTGAAGACGGCGAGGGTGCCACCGATGCCGGCCGTGACGACCGTCAACGCGGCGATGCCGGCCATCGCCAGCTGTTGCTTGGTCAGTCTCAGCTTCATCGGAACCTTCAAGCCGGGTCGGAGTCTGTCTCGTACCGCTGGCTCATCGGTACCGGCGGTCGGTACTTGAGACTTCACGAAGAAACGTCCGGCCGCCTACCTGCTCAGCCCGGCGACCAGGTTGATGGTCAGCGCGACGATCACGGTGCCGAACAGGTAGGACAGCAGCGAGTGCCGCAGGACGTTGCGGCGGAATCCCTTGGTATTGAGCTCGGTGTCCGATACCTGGTAGGTCATCCCGATCGTGAACGCCAGGTACGCGAAGTCCGAATAGCAGGGCGGCTCCTCCTGGTGGAAGTTCGCCCCGCCGTCCGGTCCGGTGTAGTAGATCCGGGCGTACCGCAGGGCGAAGACCGTGTGGATCACCGCCCAGGAGGCCATCACGCTCGCCACGCCGAAGCCGGCCTGTAGCCCTTCCCGCAGGCCGCCACCGGAGCCGGCCCGGATGATGACCAGCCCGACCGCGAGCAGGCTCGCGACCGAGGCGCAGAGCAGGATCAGATCGGCGGCGGCCCGGGTCGGGTCCTCGCGTTCGGCGTGCCGCCCGGTCTGCTCGGCGTCCAGCGGCCAGAGCTTGAGGATGATCCAGGCCACGTACGTCACCGCCGCCGCGTCCCAGGCCACCAGGGGTGTGAACGCCCAGGGCACGACCAGGGCGGATACCCCTCCGGCGGCCAGCCCGACCAGGACGCAGACGGTGACCCGGCGGCGCGCGGTCAGGCCGTGCCGGGCGCCCGAGCGGGTCGCCGCCATTCGTACCTCCTCAGAGCCGGTCCAGCCGGGGGAAGACGGTTTCGTGGAGGATGATCCGGATCGAGGCGGCGACCGGGATCGCCACCAGCGCCCCCACGATGCCCAGGGTGGCGCCGCCGAACAGCACCGCGACCAGGGTCACCGTCGCCGGTACCTCGATCACCTTACCGATCACCCGGGGGACGATCAGGTAGTCCTCGGCCAGCCGGTACTCACCGGGATCAGGTCCAGCAACGCGACCATCAGGGACAACAGCAGGGGGTACGGGACCCGCCAGGCGACCAGCCAGACGAACGTACCGCCACCCGCGATCCCCGACGTGATCAGGTTCCCGAGCACGAACCCGCCGACCTTGGCGAACATCTCGTCGCCCAGGACGACCGCCCGGGGCCGGCGGCTGTGCGGGACCATCCGGTAGATCAGCCGGCGGATCCGGGGCAGGTCGTAGAGGAAGTACACGGTCAGCACGAGGACGGTCAGGGTCTCCGCGGTCGCGGTGAGGACGAGCTGCCCGGCACCGAGCAGCCCGCCGAACACGCCGGTACCCCCGTCCTTGGCCAGCGCCGCGGTGAGCCGGTCCTGGAGGTGGTACTGCTCGTTGAGCCGGCCGACCGTGGAGCTGCGGTCCTGCAGCAGGCTCAGGTAGTGCGGCAACTGGTGGGTGAAGGCCGTGCTCTGGCTGACCAGTGGCGGGATCGCGGCGGCGAGGAAGCCGAACACGGTCAGCACCATGCCGAGCGTGACGACGGCGACCGCCGCCCAGCGGGGCAGCCACCGGGCCAGCCACCGGACCGCCGGGTCCAGCCCGATCGCGAGGAACAGGGCGAGCCCCACCAGGACCAGCACCTCACGGGCCGTGATCAGGAGCTGGACCAGGGCGTACGTGGTGGCCACCCCGGCGGCGCCGACCAGCCCGACGAAGTACGGCGAGCGCCGGTTGACCGGCCGGCCGGGCGGCCGTTCGGGCTGGGTCGCGTCGCGCGGTGCCGTCCGGGTGGCGACGTCCGGCGTCACGCCGACGGCCTGGGCGTCGCCGGCCTTCATCGCCTCCGATTCCGCCTCGCCGACCGGACTGCGCCGCTCCTGCTGGTCTGTCATCCTCGCCGCCCATCGTCGCGGTCCGCGCGTCGCACCCGGTGATCGACGATAGGCCCGGGCGTGGGTGCAGATACCCCGATCGGTGCCGATTCAACCCGGCGGGTCCCCGGCTCGGGGACCCGCCGGGCCGCGCTGTCAGACGCGCGAGCTGTAGCTGATGAAGAACCCGGTGTTGACCGGCGTACCGGCGTTGGTGAAGCAGGCGACGTCCCGCTCGATGACGGTGCCGCCGGACCGTACCCAGGCGTTGTTGAGCGAGCAGAACTCCGACTTGCCGCCGAAGGCGGTCACCTGGACGTCGTCCGGCGTCGCCGCCAGACCCTTGAAGGTGACCAGCGACAGGCCGGTACCGGCCGGGGCCAGCGAGTTCGCACCGGGACCGAGTACCGAGTTGAAGTTGGTCGACGGGCCACCGACCGGCGGCTGGTTCCACAGGTAGCCGAAGTGCTTGGGCGGCAGCGCGGCGCCGTAGAGCGAGCGCTTGTACTGGTACGTGAGGTGGAAGCGGGTGTCGAAGAACGCGCCCGCGGAGTTGAAGCACCAGACCTTGACGAGCTGGGCGCTGGTGCTGGAGGCCCAGTTGGCGATCTTGCAGCGGGCCCCGACGTTGGGGTTCAGCCCGGTCGCCTGCAGGCTCCCGTCGCGCGGACCGGGCGTACCCAGGCCGGGCAGCTTGACCAGCCACTGCCCGACCGCCGTGTGCGACACGCCATTGGCCAGCCCCGCCGAGTTGTACTGGCTGACGATGGCGCCGGAGGGCTGCGAGTCGACGTACCCGTACCGGCCGGCTCCAGCGAGCGGACCCGTGCTGCTGCTGAAGATGAGCGAGAACGCGCTCTTGTCGCGTACGCCGCCGGGGACGAAGCAGCTGATGAACACGACCTCGTCGGCGCCGCTGGGGCCGAACTTGTCGGTCTGGCACCAGTGCGGCTTGGGGTTGATCGCGGTCACGTGGACGACGCCGCCCTTGGCGGCCTGACCGGGGAACACGATCTTGTACCGGCCGGGCGGGCCGGGGACGACCGAGGTCGCCGGCGGCGTCGTACCGGTGGGCACCACCGCGGCGCCGTTGTAGAGCACGAAGCCGAACCGGTCCGGGACCGCGGCCGACGCCGGGCCGGCGGTGGCCAGGGCCACGCCGCCGAGGCCGACGGCGAGTCCGGCCACGCCCAGCCAGCGCAACCGGCGCCATCGAGTGATGGACATACGTACCTCCTTGCTAGGGGTGCCGCCATCGAAACAGCGCCGTTGTCGATCATCCACGCACTGTCCAAGAGCCGACGCGCAGCGCATCTGGCACAGTGCCGCGACCAGGCCGGGCCGCCGTTCGGCTGACCGGCCCGAACCCGAAGGGCGGAGCCGGCTCGGCGCCGGCCCAGGGCCGCCCGCGTTCCGCGGGAAGGAAACCCGGGCTACTCGGCGAGGTCGTCCAGCGCGCGACGGATCCGCTTCTCCGAGATGGGGTACGCGGTGCCCAGCGCCTGGGCGTACACGTTGACCCGCAGCTCCTCGATCATCCAACGGATCTCGTCCAGCGCCGCCCGTTCCGGCGTACCGGGTCGGGCCTGGGCGAGCAGCTCGTGGTGCTCCCGGCTGACCGCGGCGATCGGGCGCAGGAGCTGCTGGTCGCGCGCCGGATCCAGGGGCAGCCGCTCCAGCCGCTTCGCCAGCGCCCGCAGGTAGCGCGGTACGTCGCGGAGGTGCCGCCAGCCGGTACCGCTGACGAAGCCCGGGTACACCAGCGCGCCGTACTGCGCCCGGGCGTCCACCGACCCGTCGAGCAACGGTTCCACGTCAGCGGCGACGGCGAGGACCTGCCGTACCGTGTCGAGGATCGCCAGGGTCGTCGCGGTGAGCCCGGACCGGACCCGGGCCAGCAGCGTGGCGTACCCCTCGGGGGTCCACGGCGGACCGCCCTGCTCGGCCATGAGCGCGTCGACCGCGGTGTCCACGCAGTCGTCCAGCAGAGCGGCGGCGTTCGGGTACGGGCTGCGCAGCAGGGCCAGCTTGGCCTCGTTGGTGAGCCGGCCGGCGACCACCGCCGCCGGGGCGGGCAGGGCGAGCCGGAGCAGCCGCCGGGTGCCCCGCCACATCGCCAGGCCCTGCTCGGCCTCGGTCTCGAAGACCCGTACGCCCACCGTCTGGCCCTCGTCCACCAGCGCCGGGTACACCACGATCCGGTGCCCGGCCCGGACCTGTTCCACCGTCCGGGGCAGCGGGACGAACCCGCGCAGCCCGGTACGGCTGAGCTCCGGGCTGGCCGCGGCCAGGGAGGTACGCACCTCCGGCGCCAGCTTCCGTTGCAGGGCAGCCAGATCCTTGCCCTCGCCGAGCACCTCGCCCGTCTCCGACTCGACCCGGAAGCTCATCCGCAGGTGCTCCGGTACGGCGTCGGGTGCCCAGGCGTCGGGCGGTACCGGTACCCCGGCGAGCCGGCGCAACTGGTGCTCCAGGGCATCGACGAATGGTCCGTCCACTGTGGACAGTTCGGCGAGCGCGGCCCGGGCGAAGTCGGGTACCGGCACGTACTGCCGGCGTACCGGCTTGGGCAGCCCCCGGATCAGCGCGATGGCCAGCTCCTCGCGCAGCCCGGGTACCTGCCAGTCGAAGCCCTCGGCCCGGACCCGGCCGAGCACGGGCAGCGGGATGTGCACGGTGACCCCGTCGTCCGGCGCCCCCGGCTCGAACCGGTACGTCAACGGCAGCGCCAGGTCGCCCTGCCGCCACACGTCCGGGTAGTCCTGCGCCCGGACCGCCCCGGCCGTGGCGTTGACCAGCGTGGCCTTGTCGAAGGTCAGGTCCGGCCTGGTCCTGCGCATCCAGGTGTCGAAGTGCCGCGCGGACACCACGTCGGGCGGGATCCGCCGGTCGTAGAAGTCGAAGATGACCTCGTCGTCGACGAGGATGTCCCGCCGCCGGGCCCGGTGCTCGAGGTCGCGTACCTCGGCCAGCAGCTCCTGGTTGTGCCCGAAGAACCGGTGGTGGGTGTCCCAGTCGGCCTCGACCAGCGCGTGCCGGATGAACAGCTCGCGGGCCAGCGGCGGGTCGATGCGGCCGTAGTTGACCTGGCGCCGCACGACGATCGGGATGCCGTACAGGGTCACCCGCTCGTACGCCATGACCGCGCCCCGCTGGCGGTCCCAGTGCGGCTCGCTGTAGCTGCGCCGGACCAGGTGACCGGCCAACGGTTCCAGCCACTCCGGCTCGATCCGGGCGCAGACCCGCGCCCACAGCCGGGTGGTCTCGACCAGCTCGGCGGCCATCACCCAGCGCGGGGTCTTCTTGAACAGGACCGAACCGGGGAACACCGCGAAGCGGGCGCCGCGGGCGCCGAGGAAGTCGCCCTTCTCCGGGTCCTTCAGCCCGACATGGGACAGCAGGCCGGCGAGCAGGGACTGGTGGATCCGCTGCGGGTCCGCCGGGGTGCTGGTCAAGGAGCCGCCGAGGGTACGGGCCACCTGGCGCAGCTGGGTATGCAGGTCCTGCCACTCGCGTACCCGTAGGTAGTTGAGGTACTCGGTGCGGCACAA
>VAXX01000442.1:0-10783 GCA_005885115.1 Actinomycetota bacterium
CGCTCCTCGGACTGGTACTCCTTGGCCTGTGAGATGGCCGCGGCCGCACGCATCTCGTAACTGAGCGCCGAGTCGCCGGCGAGCTGGGACGAGGAGTCACGGATGGCCAGCAGGCTGGAGATCAGGTTGCCGTAGCGGAAGGTCGCGGTGCTCGGGATGATCTGGCTGCCGCCGTTGACGAGCTGCTGGCGCAGGGTGGGCAGCGAGCCGAGCTGGTCGTCGATCGAGGACAGCAGCGCCCGGAAGCTGGGTGGCAACAGGCCGGTCAGCGCCGCGCGGTGGGTGGTGTAGTCCTTGCTCGCCCCGTCGCTGGCTTTGAACAGCCCGTTGTACGTGGCGGTCGCGGTCTTCTGGGTGTCCCCGTCCTTGGCGGTCAGCACCATGATCGCGGCGGCCCGCTCGTCCTGCAGGTCGTGGACGAGCAGTCCGGCGTCCCCGGACAGCCCGGCCAGGATCCGCGCCCGGTCGGCGTCGTGCGCCGTACTGATGTTCGTAGCCAGCGCACCGAACCCGACCACGACCGTGGCCAGCGTCGGTACGAGCATGATGAGGCCGAGCTTGAACCCGATTGACCGGTCTCTGAGGTAGCCGACCAGCCCACGCATCGCCGAGAGGCCGGGGGCTCCGCCCGTCGTTGGCCGCTTGCTCACCTCTCCCGCCCCTTCGCGCTGGCGCCCCATGATCGGTAGGCACCTTCACGGGGCCGACCCGGACGGGTCGGACCTTCGAGATTCCACCATGTTGCGTAAGAAAGAGAAAGCCCAGCCGGTTGGTGATCAGACCGTTGGGCTACGAATCCGGTCGTTCCGCCGTCGTTTCGCCGTTCCGAGCTACTCATAGTGACCAACTGACATATCTGAAAGTGGTACATAGCTCATTGAATCGGCCTGCCCGGGAGGTCTTGGGGGTCCGTCTGCGGGTATCGCCAGAAAGTCTGCCACGGGCGACGACCGGTTGAGCCCGGTCGAACGGCGGGAATCAGCCGAGCAACTTCGCGTACGCCGGTTTGATGACGTCGTTGATGAGGACGAGCCGCTCGTCGAAGGGGATGAATGCGCTTTTCATCGCGTTAACCGTGAACCATTGCAATTCCGACCATCCGTACCCGAACGCGTCCACCAGCAGGGCCAGCTCGCGCGACATCGACGTACCACCCATCAACCGGTTGTCGGTGTTGACGGTGACCCGGAAGCGCAGGTCCCGCAGCAGCCCGATCGGGTGTTCGGCGATCGAGGCCGCGGCCCCGGTCTGCACGTTGGACGACGGACACAGCTCCAGCGGTATCCGCTTGTCCCGTACGTACGCCGCGAGCCGACCGAGCTTCCCGTCCCCACTGATGTCGTCGACGATCCGTACCCCGTGCCCCAGCCGGTCCGCACCGCACCACTGCAACGCCTGCCAGATGCTGCGCAGCCCGAACGCCTCGCCGGCGTGGATGGTGAAGTGGAAGTTCTCCCGTTGCAGGTACTCGAAGGCGTCCAGGTGCCGGGTGGGCGGGTAGCCGGCCTCGGCGCCGGCGATGTCGAAGCCGACCACGCCGAGGTCGCGGAAGCGTACGGCCAGCTCCGCGATCTCCATCGAGCGGGCCGCGTGCCGCATCGCGGTGAGCAGGGTACCGACCCGGATCGGGGCACCGTCGGCGGCCGCGTCGGCGAACCCGGCGAGCACCGCCTCCACCACCTCGGCCAGGGTCAGGCCGCCCTGCAGGTGCTGCTCGGGGGCGAAGCGCACCTCGGCGTACACCACGCCGTCGGCGGCCAGGTCCACCGCACACTCGTACGCGACCCGGCGAAGCGCCTCCGGGGTCTGCATCACCGCGACCGTATGCGCGAACGTCTCCAGGTACCGCTCCAGCGACCCGGAATCGGCCGCCCGCCGGAACCAGTCCGCGAGCGCGTCCGGGTCCGCCGCCGGCAGCTCGTGCCCGACCCGCGCCGCCAGCTCGACGATCGTCGCGGGCCGCAGCCCGCCGTCGAGGTGGTCGTGGAGCAGCGCCTTCGGCGCCTTGACGATTTCGTCGTACGTCGGTGCGACCATGGCACCCAACCCTAAACGGGGAGGGTGGATGCTCGCTTCGCTAATCGCCGCACTGCGCTGTCCGGTCTGCCGGGAAGGACTCGGCCAGGCCGGTGGGGCGCTGCGCTGTCCGCGGGGGCACAGCTTCGATCAGGCCCGCCAGGGGTACGTGCACCTCGCGGCCACGCCGGTGACCCACCCCGGGGACAGCGCGCAGATGGTGGCGGCGCGCGCGGAGTTCCTCGCGGCGGGGCACTACGCGTTCCTCGCCGAGGCGCTCGTCGCCTCGGCACCGGAGGCGGGACTGGTCCTCGACGTCGGCGCCGGGACCGGGTACTACCTGGGCGCGGTGCTGGATGCGCGGCCCGACGCGGTCGGGCTGGCCGTCGACGTGTCCAAACCGGCGCTGCGGCGGGCCGCGCGGGCCCATCCGCGGGCCGGCGCGATCCTCGCCGACGCCTGGGGGGAGCTGCCGGTGGCGGACGGCGGAGTGGACGTACTGCTGAATGTGTTCGCGCCGCGCAACGGCCCGGAGTTCGCCCGGGTGCTCGCGCCCGACGGCGCCCTGCTCGTCGCGGCGCCGACCGCGGACCACCTGGCCGAGCTGGTCGATGCCCTGGACCTGTTGCGGGTCGACCCGGCCAAGGAGGAACGGGTGGCGGCGGCGCTGGCGCCGTGGTTTGTCGAGAAGTCCTCGGCCGTGCTCGAGCGGGTGCTGGCGCTGTCCCACCGGGAGGTCACCACGCTGGTCGGGATGGGGCCCAGTGCCTGGCACACGGCGCCGGAGGTGCTGGCCGGCCGGGTCGCGCGGCTGCCCGAACCGGTCCGGGTGAGCGCCCGGATCCGGGTCTCCCGTTATTCACAGGTGGCGCTGCGATGCTGAGTTCGGGGTGGGATCCGGGAGGAACCTGATAGCGCGTCAGGGCTCCGGCCCGGGATGCTGCGGGGGACACGGACGAGGGAGGCGGCCGCGATGGCCGAGGGGTTGATCGCGCGGGTGGGCCGGTGGTGCTTCCGGCGCCGCTGGTGGGTGCTCGCACTGTGGCTGCTCGCGGTCACCGCCGGTGGCCTGTCGGCCGGTCCGGTGTTCAACGGGTTGACCAGCGGTGGGGGGCCGAGCAGCCTGGAGTCGGTACAGGCCAACACCGTGCTGCTGGACAACAGCGGCCAGCGCGGCACGGTGATCGGGGTGGTGGACGGGATCGACCCGACGGCCGGGCCGGTACGCGACGCGGTGCGCTCGGCCGCCGCCGACCTCATGGCGGTCCCGGGCGTGGTCGGGGTGGTCACCCCGTACAGTGACGGGCTGCCACGGCAGCGTAGGGCCGCCCAGGTGGCCCGGGACGGGCACGCGCTGGCCGTCACCGTCCAGCTCGGCAGGCTGGACAAGACCCACCGGCACGACACCTCGGCCAAGATCACCGATCGGCTGCACCGGCTCGCCACGAACCTGGTGTCGGCCGGTCAGCCCGGAGCCACCGTACGGGTCGGCGGGAGCGCCGCGCTCAACCAGCAGGCCAACGACGCGGTCCAGCACGACCTCGGCAGCGCCGAGGAGTACTCGCTACCGATCACCCTGGTCATCCTCGTGTTCGTGTTCGGCGGGCTGGTCGCGGACCGTGGTCACCCTGCTGGCCCTCGGGCTGTCCATCGACTACGGGCTGCTGCTGGTCGGGCGGTACCGGGAGGAGCTGGGCCGCGGGTACGAGCCGGTCGTGGCGATCGCCCGGGCCTGGGCGACGGCTGGACGTACCATCCTGTTCAGCGCCCTGACCGTGGCCGCGGCCATGTGCGGCCTGCTGATGTTCGGCATCCCGGGGCTGTCCGCGCTCGGCGCCGCCGGGGTGTCGATCGCGCTGGTCGCGATGCTCGTCTCGCTCACCTTCACCGCGGCCCTGATCGGCCTGGCTCGGCGCCGGATCCGCCCGTCGAAGCGGGCCGCCCGGCGGATCGCGCGGTACGGCGACGCGGCCGAGTCCGGCTTCTTCGCGGGGCTCGCCCGGATCGTCCAGCGCCGGCCGCTGGTCACCTTCGTGGTGACCGGTGCCGCCCTGCTCGGCGCCGGTGCCCCGCTGCTGTCCACCGCGATGCACCTGGACGACATCAACAGCCTGCCCCGGTCGCTGGAGGCGGTCGGCGTCGCGCACGAGCTGGCCGACCGGTTCGGGGTGGCCCCGGTGCCGGCGGTGACCGTCGTCGCGCGTACCGACGCGGCGAGCCTGGACGCCTGGGCGGCCCGCTGGCGGGGTACGCCGGGGGTGACCCGGGTCGGGTCGGCGAAGCAGGTCGCGTCCGGACTGTCCACTGTGGACATCGATGTCGCCGGGGATCCGGAGGGGACCGGCGCGCGGGCGCTGGTCGACCGGGTACGCGCGGACCGGCCCACCGGCGGTCAGTCCTGGGTAACCGGGGATGCCGCGCTGCTCGGTGACCTGCTCGGACTGATCGTCAGCCGGCTGCCCTGGGCGGTCGGGATCACCGTACTGGCCATGACCGTCCTGCTGTTCGCGATGACCGGGTCGCTGGTCGTACCGGTCAAGGCCGTCGCGATGAACGTGGTGTCCCTCGGTGCCACGTTCGGGGTGATGAGCGCGGTCTTCGAGCACGGCTTCCTGGCCGGACCGCTCGGGATGATCACGGTAGCGGGGCTGAACCCGTTCGTCACCGTGATCATCTTCGCGTTCGCGTTCGGGCTGTCGATGGACTACGAGGTCTTCCTGCTCGCCCGGATCAAGGAGTACGCCGACCGGGGTCTGTCCACCGACCACGCGGTACGCCGGGGCCTGCAGAACTCGGGGCGGATCATCACGTCCGCCGCGCTGCTCATGGTCGTCGTGTTCGGGGCGTTCGCGTTCGCCCGTACCGGCACCGTCCAGCAGGTCGGGCTCGGACTGGCGGTCGCCGTGGCGGTGGACGCGACGATCGTGCGCTGCGTCCTCGTACCGGCGACGATGACGCTGCTCGGCCGGTGGAACTGGTGGGCACCGGCCCCGCTGCGCCGGCTGCACGAGCGGGTCGGGCTGCGCGAGGCGCCGCTGGCCGCCGACCCGGTGGCCCCGGTCCCGGTCCCACGCGCCGGGATCGACGAGCCGGCGGCGAACCGGGAGCCGGTGCTGCGCTGACCGGGGGGTTACGGGCTGGCCGGGCGATACGGGGGTTCGCCCGGCCGGCCACTTTTTCTCGGGCGCGGCGGGGCGTCGGCCGGCGGCAGCGGGTCACGGTGCGGCCGCTCAGGTGGAGAGGTCGACCTCCTCCCAACCGGGTGGCGGTTCGTGGAACGGGCCGGACAGGGTGGCCGCCCACTCCAACGCCCAGCGGCGCTGGCCGATCGCATTGGAGTCGATCATGCCGGGCAGCGGCAGCCCGAGCCGCTCCGCCTCCAGGTACGCCCAGTCCAGGCAGTAGTACAGGTCGAGCTGGACGGCCGCTTCCCGGGGGTCGCGGGGCGCGCCCAGCACCCGGGCCTGCCACGCCACGTACGGTTCCCCGCCGGGCAGGTCCGGGAACAGCTCCGCGACGTTCTTGATCCCGGGCATCGCCGGGTCGAGCCACTTGATCATGGAAAGTAGCCAGGCCAGCGCTGCCAACGCCTCGGTATGCAGGGCGAATGAGCGTACGTCCCCCTCGCCCGAGGCCACGAAGTGCCACTCCGGCTGGGTCAGCCGGTCCATCAGGTGCGCGTCGAGCAGCCAGCCCATCGCCAGTTGCGACGGCATCCCGAAGGCCCGGGCCAGCACCACGTTGAGTACGGCGGCCCGACCCTCCAGCACCTCACGCGGGCGCAGCTCCACCTCGTCACCGGGCTCCCAGACCAGCGGAAAGTTCTCCGGTGGCATGGGTAGGCGCAGTCGGTAGAGCTGTTCCAGGTTGTGCGCCCGGATCGCGACCGGGTCGGGTGCCGGTACGCGCACGGTCAGTCGATGAGCTGGTCGATCGGCATGGCCATGACTTGCACACTAGTTGAGAACGCGGATCAGCGCGGCGGTCCCGGCCGCGACCGCGACCACCACGATGAACGGCGCGCGCAGCAGCAGGGCGACCGCACCGGCGGCGACCCCGGCCAGCCGGGCGTCGATGACCAGCCGGGAGCCGGAGGATACGGTCTGGAGCGCGGTCAGCGCGGCGAGCAGGGCGATCGGCAGGAGTGCGGCGATATGGCGCACCCGGGGCCGCTCCAGTACCCGGGCGGGTAGCGACAGCCCGGCGAGTTTGGCCAGGTAGCAGGCGAGGGTACCGAGCCCGACCGCGAGCCAGATCGTCACGGGGTACCGCGCAGGCCGACGGCAACGGCGACGAGTCCGGCCACGAGCACCGGTACGCCGGCCGGGACGACCGGTACGAGCAGCAGCGCGACCGCGACCGCGAGCGCGGCGACCAGCCACGGCTCCCGGCCCCGCAGCCGGGGCGCGAGCAGCGCCAGGAAGGCGGCCGGAGCGGCGGCGTCCAGCCCGAGCGCCCTGGGGTCGGGCAGCAACTGGGCACCGAGCGCGCCGGCGAGCGTACCGGCGCCCCACAGGACGTACACGGACAGCCCGGTGGCCCAGAAGGCGTACCGCGACGCCGCCGGCTCCGCCTGACCCAGCGCCATCGCCGTGGTCTCGTCGATGGTGAACTGCGCGGTCAGCAGCCGCCGCCAGCCGCGCGGCCGGCCCAGCAGCTCGGCGATCCGCAGGCCGTAGAAGGCGTTGCGGAAGCCGAGCAGCGCCGCGCTGCCCGACGCGGGGACCCAGCCGCCGCCCGCGCCGAGCGTCAGCACCAGCGCGAACTGCGAGCCGCCGGTGAACATCAGCAGGGACAGCGCGACGGTCTGCGGGACGCTCAGCCCGGCGGCGACCGACAGGGCGCCGAAGGACAGCGCGTACGCGCCGGTGGCCGCGCCGATCGCGAGCGCGTTGCGCAGGATCGGGCTGCGGTGCTCCGGGCTCACGCGATCCGGTCCAGCACCAACGGTTCCGGGGGCGGCGGGACGGGAGAGACGACCACCGCGCCGTCGGCCGCCGCGCGCGCCGCGTCGATCCGGCCGGCTTCGTCGGTACGCAGCTCGAACAGCGGATCCCCGGTGCGTACCCGGTCGCCCGGGCGTCTACGCAGCACCACCCCGGCCGTGGCCGACACCGGATCCTCCTTGCGGGCCCGGCCGGCCCCGAGCCGCCAGGCGGCCAGCCCGATCCGGTATGCGTCCACGGTGGACACATAACCGTCCACTGTGGACCGTACGACCTCGGTCTCCTTCGCCACCGGCAGCGGCGCGTCGGGATCGCCGCCCTGCGCCCGGATCAGGGCCCGCCACGAATCCATCGCCTTGCCACCGGCCAGGATCGCGGCCGGATCGACGTCGAGCCCGGCCAGGGCCACCATCTCCCGCGCCAACGCCAGGGTCAGCTCGACGACGTCGGCCGGCCCACCTCCGGCCAGTACGTCCACCGACTCGGCGACCTCGACGGCGTTGCCGACCGCGTACCCGAGCGGGGTCGACATCGACGTCAACAGCGCGACGGTCCGGACCTGGTGCGCGGCTCCCAGCGACACCATCGCGCGGGCCAGCTCCCGGGCCTGCCCGGCGTCCTTCATGAACGCGCCGGTGCCCACCTTCACGTCCAGGACGAGGGCCCCGGTACCCTCGGCGATCTTCTTGCTCATGATGGAGCTCGCGATCAGCGGGATGGCCTCGACGGTGCCGGTCACGTCGCGCAGCGCGTACAGCTTGCGGTCGGCCGGGGCGAGCCCCTCCCCCGCCGCGCAGATCGCCGCGCCGATCTCGCGGAGCTGGGTCACGAACTCGGCGTTGGACAGCCGGCTGCGGAAGCCCTGGATCGACTCCAGCTTGTCCAGGGTGCCGCCGGTGTGGCCGAGGCCCAGATCCAGCCGCTCGCCGCTGGCGATCATCGCGGCCGTCCACCGGGCCACCTCCCCCGGCGTCATGCCCCGCAGCAGGATCGCCATGGCCAGCGCGGACATCTGCTCGTCGGCGACCGTACCGGCGGTGTACGCGTCGACGACCCAGTCGATCTGCCCGTCGGACAGGATCCCGCCGTCCCGCTTGGTACGGATGACGTCGACCGCGTCGTACGTCACGGTCGCCACTCCGGCAGGTCGGCCGGGCCGATGCCCACGCCGGCCCAGGACGTACCGCCGTCGGCGTCGACCACCACGACCCGGGTGGTGCGCCGCCGGCCCCAGGCCACCGCGTCCTTGGCGCTGGGCAGGTTCGGCGCCTCCTCGATGATCCCGGTCGGCTCGCCGTCGGCGCCCGAGGACCGCTCCCAGTACCCGGTCCAGACCCGTTCCCCGCCGATCACGTCGGGATGGACGAACACGGTGCCCCGGCCCTGGTACTCGCGCAGCGCCACCGGTACCTCGGGCGGCTGCCGGTCCAGGTCGGCCGCGTCGAACGCGTCCGGCAGCAGATGCACCATCGACACCGGCATCGGCTCGGCGTCGACCAGGCACCGCGGGCCACCGTGCTCCCAGATCAACTGCCGACACCGGCCGCACGGCATCAGCGGATCGCCGTTACCGTCCACACAGGACACCGCGACGAGCTGCCCGCCACCGGACAGGGCCAACGCCGAGACGAGGCCGCACTCGGCGCACAACGCCAGCCCGTAGCTCGCGTTCTCGACGTTGCAGCCGGTGACGATCCGGCCGTCGCTGACCAGGCCGGCGGCGCCCACCGGGAAGCGGGAGTACGGCGTGTACGCCCGGCGCATCGCCCCCGTCGCCGCCTCCCGGAGCACCGTCCAGTTGACCTCGGGCATCGCTATCCCTTCACGTACGGCTGCCCGTCGGCGGCCGGGGCCCGGACCCGCCCGATGAGGCCGGCGACCGCGATGATCGTCGCGACGTACGGCAGCATCGACAGGAACTCGCTCGGGATCGGGCTGCCGTTGTTGCTCAGGAACGTGCCCAGCGCTTCGCAGAAGCCGAACAGCAGCGCGGCCAGCATCGCGCCGACCGGGCTCCACCGGCCGAAGATCAGCGCCGCCAACGCGATGAACCCCTTGCCGCCGGTCATGTTCTGGTTGAACCCGCCCACGTCACCGATGGTCAACGAGGCACCGCCGATCCCGGCGACCAGCCCGGCGAGCAGCACGTTGCGGTACCGGGTCAGGTTGACCTTGATGCCGACCGTGTCGGCGGCGGTCGGGTGTTCGCCGACCGCGCGGGTACGCAGCCCCCAGCGGGTCCGGAACAGGGCCAGGTGTATGACGATGACCAGGACGATCGCGACGTACCCGAACACGTTGGTGGCGAACAGGGCCGGCCCGAGCACCGGGATGTCAGCCAGGACCGGGATGCGCCAGGTCGGGAAGACCGGCGGATTGTTGTACCGGTCCCCGTACGGCTGCATGAGCTGGGTGAACAGGAACCCGGTCAGGCCGAGCGCGAAGACGTTGAGCACGACCCCGAGTACCACCTGGTCGACCAGGTACCGGATGGCGAGTACGGCCAGCAGCAGCGCGATGAACAGGCCACCGACCGCCGCGGCGACCAGCCCGGCCCAGGTCGAGGCGGCCATGGTGCCCACCAGGGCACCGGCGAACGCCCCGGTCAGCAGTTGACCCTCGATCGCCACGTTGATCACGCCGGTCCGCTCGCACAGCACCCCCGCCAGCGCACCGAGCACCAGCGGCAGCGCCGCCTTGACGGTCACCTGCCCCATGTTGCCCAGCGGCATCGTATGCGGCGCCACCTGCCAACTCAGCAGCGACAGGACGAACGCGCCGAGCGCCACCCCGGTCAACGCCCGCAGCCACCGGTCGGCCCGTCCGGCCAGCAGCGCGGCACCGGCGAGTACGCACAGCACGCCGAACCCGGCCGCGCCGGCCCGGGCCGGTACGGTGACCCCGGCGCCGGAGACGTTCTCGCCGAAGCTGAACCGGGCGTGGCTGCCCGACTTCGCCAGCATCGTGAAGCCGACGGCCGCGACCAGGCCCAGGACGACGAAGACCAGCCCGGCCTTGCGCGCCCGGGTCCAGAACCCGGTCACCGGCGCGACCGCCGGGGTGTCGTACACCGTCAACGTGGCCATCGTGTCACCAGCCCTTCGCCAGACCGGTCGCGACGGCCCCGGCACGGCTGGCCCGCAGCCGGAAGATCGCCCGGACCAGAGCGGGCGCCGCGATGAAGATGACGATCAATGCCTGTATCACCGTCACGAGGTCGATCCCGACGTGCGCTACCAGCGACATCCGGTTACCCCCGGCGCGCAGCGCACCGAACAGCACCGCCGAGGCCACCACGCCCCACGGCCGGCCCCGGCCGAGCAGCGCCACCGTGATCCCGTCGAAGCCGACGGATCCGGCCACCTGACCGGTCAACGCGAACGTATTGCCCAGCGCCGACGTACTGAGGACGAGCATCCCGCCGCCCAGCCCGGCCAGCGCCCCGGCCGTGGTCATCGCCAGCACGTACGAGCGCCCGACGCTGATCCCCGCGGTGCGCGCGGCGTCCGGGTTGGCGCCCACGGCCCGCAGCTCGAAGCCGGCCGTCGAGCGCTCCAGCAGCCAGGCGATCGCCGCGGCGGCCGCGAGCGCGATCGGCAGGCCGAGGTCCAGCCGGAGCTGCCCACTGCTCACCAGCGGCAGCCGGGCGCTCGCGTCGACCTTCCTGCTGATCGCGTCGGTACGCGTCGGATCGTGTACGCCCTTCCGGTTGATCAACCACTGGAGGAAGTAGAACGCCACGTAGTTCAACATGATCGTGACGATCACCTCGTGCGCCCCGGTACGCGCCTTGAGCACGCCAACGATCAGCCCCAACAGCC
>VAXX01000442.1:10797-12172 GCA_005885115.1 Actinomycetota bacterium
CTGGCCCTGGCCGCCGATGTTGAACAGGCCCCCGCGGAAGGCCAGCGCCACGGCCAGCCCGGTGAAGATCAGCGGGACCGTGTAGGTGATGGTCGCCGAGATCGGGCCGAAGACATCGGCCCAGGAGCTGGTACCGGCGATCGCGCCGCTGACGGTGGCCGGATCGAAGACCGAACCCTTGAAGATGTTGGCGTACGCGTCGGACACGGCTGACCAGGTGTCCCCGAGTACGGTGCCGGGAGCGGCGAAGAAGTACCCGTACTCGGACAGCAGTTGGGTGTTGCCCAGCACGACCAGTACCGCGCCGATGACCAGCGCCAGCAGGACGGCCAGTACGGTCACGGTGACCGTGTTGGCGGTGGTGATCCGCTCCCAGATCCGCCTCATCCGGTCACCCCCGCCATCAGCAGACCGATATCTTCCCGGGCCGCGTCGGGCGGCAGCGTGGCCAGGATCCGGCCCCGGTAGATCACCGCGATCCGGTCGGCCAGCGCGAGGATCTCGTCCAGTTCGCTGGAGACCAGCAGGACCGCGGCGCCCTGATCGCGCTCCCGCACCACCCGCGCGTGGATGAACTCGGTGGACCCGACGTCGACACCGCGGGTGGGCTGCGCGGCGATGAGCAGCTTCACCTCGCGGCCCAGTTCCCGGGCGACGATCACCTTCTGCTGGTTGCCGCCGGACAGGGTGCTGACCGGGGCGTCGGGCGAGGCCGTCCGTACGTCGAACTCGGCGATCCGCTCCCGGGCCGCCTGGGCGATCGCGGCCGGACGCAGGGCCAGCCCCCGGGCGTACGGGGGGCGGTCGTACTGGTCGAGGATCAGGTTCTCGGCCACGGTGAAGGTGCGGACGAGCCCGTCGACCGAGCGGTCCTCCGGCACGTACCCGACCCCGGCGGCCAGGATCTCCTTGGTGGACCGGCCGGTCAGGTCCAGCCCGAGCAGGCTGATCACACCGCCGGTGACCGGCCGGAGTCCCATGATCGCCTCGACCAGTTCGGTCTGCCCGTTGCCCTGGACACCGGCGATCCCGAGCACCTCACCGGCGCGTACCTCCAGGGAGGTGCCGTCGACCGCCCGGTGCCCGCGCTCGTCGTAGACGACGAGGTCGCGTACCTCCAGCACCGGCTCGCCGGGCCGGGCGGGCGCCTTGTCCACCCGCAGCCGTACGGTGCGTCCGACCATCAGCGCGGCCAGCTCGTCCTCGCTCGCGTCGGGCCGGGCGGTGCCGACGACCTTCCCACGGCGTACCACCGTGATCCGGTCGGCGATCGCCTTGACCTCCTTGAGCTTGTGGGTGATGAAGACGATCGACTTGCCGGCCGCCTTCAACGTACGCATCACGTCGAGCAGCTCGTCGATCTCCTGCGGGGTCA
>VAXX01000443.1 GCA_005885115.1 Actinomycetota bacterium
GGAACGGGTGGCTGACCTTCTGCCCGTTGATGAGGTCCTGCGCGACGCGCTTGACCAGGTTGCCGGGGATGGCGAAGCCGACGCCGATGTTGCCGTTGCTCTGGCCGGAGGTCGCGATCGCGGTGTTGATGCCGATGACCGAGGCGTTCAGGTCCACCAGCGCACCACCGGAGTTGCCCGGGTTGATGGCCGCGTCGGTCTGGATCGCGCCGCCGATGTCGGTGGTCTGCTGCGGCGCCTGGAACGGGTTGCTCTGGTCGCCGCCCTCGCTGATGGTGCGGTTGAGCGCGCTGACGATGCCGGAGGTCACCGAGCCTTCGAGACCGAGCGGGCTGCCGACCGCGAGGACGGTGTCGCCGACCCGCAACGCGTTGCTGTCACCAAATTTCGCCGGTACGAGTCCGGAGACGCCGCTCACCTTCACCACCGCGAGGTCGGTCTTCGGGTCGGTGCCGACGATCCGCGCCGACACGCTCTTACCGTCGGAGAAGATGACCTGTACGGCGTTGCCCCGCGCCTCGGCCACCACGTGGTTGTTGGTGACGATGTACCCGTCGGAGTTGAACACCACGCCGGAGCCCTCGGCGCCGGGGACCTGGATCGACACGACGCTGGGCTTGACGGTGGCCGCGATGTCGGCCAGGGAGGAGCGGTCCATCACCTTGACCGACGTCGGCCTGCTGTTCGCCGCGCTCGTGGTGGTCGTGGTGTGGCTGCCGTCCAGGTCATGAACGACGGCACCGCCGACCACGGCACCGCCGGCCGCGAGCAGGAAGCCCAGCAGCCCGGCCGCGACCACCTTGCCGGCGCCGCCGCCCGACCGCGGCGGTACCACCGGTACCTGCTGGGTCGGTGGCGTGCCGTACCACGAATGCTGATGGGGGTACGCGGGCGCGGTACCGGCCCAGATCGGCTGCGCACCCGTCGTCGGCTCGGCACCGGTCGTCGGCTCGGCCGGTCCGGCCGAAGGGGAAGCCGGCTCGGCTTCGTGGTTCACGTTCTCGGTCATGTCCCCCACACTGCCCCGGATATCTGGCTCGATACTGGACCTCACCTGAAAGTTAACTGTGAATCGGCAGCCGTACCCGGAAGGTCGCGCCCTTGCCCGGCACCGATTCCACCTCGACCGTCCCCGCGTGCGCCTTGACGAGCGCGGCCACGATCGCCAGGCCCAGCCCGGCGCCGCCGCTGTCGCCGCTATGCCGGGTCCGGGCGGTGTCGGCCCGGTAGAACCGTTCGAAGACCCGTTCGACCTGTTCGGCGGTCAATCCGGGGCCCTCGTCGGTGACCTCGATGACGCTCGTCGGCCAGTACCCGCACCGGCCCGGTACCGTCCGGGATCTCCAGGCTGATCTCCCGCTCCGGCGCGACCGCGCGGGCCGCGATGACGGCATCACCGACGATCACCCGCAACTCCAGCTCCACCGGCTCCAGCGGCCGCTCCTGGTCCAACCGCGCCAGCAGCAACAGATCCTCGACCAGCAGCCCCATCCGGGCCGCCTCCTGTTCGATCCGGCCGACGAGCTTGGCCGCCTGGGCCGGATCCTTCTCGGCGATCTGGCGGTACAGCTCGGCGAAGCCGCGGATGGAGGTCAGGGGGGTACGCAGCTCGTGCGAGGCGTCCGCGACGAACTGGCGCATCCGCTCCTCCGAGCGCAGGGCCCGCGCCTGCGACTCCAGGGCCGCCCGTTCGGAGGCCTCCCGGGCGAGGAACGCCGTCTCGATCTGCCCGAGCATCGTGTTCAGCGCCCGGCTCACCCGCCCCACCTCGGTATGCGGCGGCCGGTCCCCCGGCTCGTAGTCGGGTACCCGCCGGGTCAGGTCGCCGTCGGCGATGGCCGCGGCGGTCCGTTCGATCTCCCGCAACGGTCGCAGGCTCGCCCGGACCAGCCCGACCCCGGCCATCGCGAGCAGGATCAGTACGCCGCTGCCGACCAGCAACTCCGCGACGTACAACCGGTGCACCGCATTGTCCACAGTGGACATATTGTCGCCGAGGTGCAGGACGGACCCGTCCGGCAGCACGGTCACCAGCATCCGCCAGTGCCGCCGACCGTCCACCGACAGCGTCGTGTACGGGTGCCCGTCCATCGCGTTGACCCGGTCCACCCCGGTCACCAGCCGGGGCAGGTCCCCGTTGCCCAGCCGGCTGTCCCGGTGCGGCGCCGGCCCGACCCCGTTCGGGGTGGTGAACCGGATGTACTCGGCGGGCACCACGAGCCCGGCCGGGTAGTCCGCCTCGAACTCCCGCTGGTTGACCGTGTACGCCGCGGTCCGCAACTCCTCGTCCATCCGGTCGACGAGGTACCCGCGGACCACGAACACGCTCGCCGCCCCGATCACCAGCAGCGCGAACGTGACCAGGAGGAGGATCGCGGCGACCAGCTTGAGCCGCAACGGAGTGCGGTCGAGCATGTCGGCCACTACGAGGGCATGCGCAGGACGTACCCGACGCCGCGCAGCGTATGGATCAGCCGCGGCTCGACCGAGTCGACCTTGCGGCGCAGGTACGAGATGTACGACTCGACGATGCTGTCGTCACCCCGGAAGTCGTAGCTCCACACGTGATCCAGGATCTGGCCCTTGGACAGCACCCGGCCGGCGTTGGCCATCAGGTACCGCAGGAGCTTGAACTCGGTGGGGGACAACGAGATCCGCCCGCCGTTGCGCCACACCTCGTGCGCCTCCTCGTCCAGTTCGAGGTCGGCGAAGGTGAGCCGGGCCGAGCCCGCCTGCCCGCTGGTCCGCCGCAGCACCGCGCGGATCCGGGCGGTCAGCTCCTCCAGGCTGAACGGCTTGGTGACGTAGTCGTCGCCGCCGAGGGTCAGGCCGCGGATCTTGTCATCGGTCGCGTCGCGGGCGGTCAGGAAGACCACGGGGGTACGGGTACCTCCGTCGCGGAGCTTCTTGATGACCTCGAAGCCGTCCAGGTCGGGCAGCATCACGTCGAGTACCACGAGGTCGGGCCGTTCCTCCCGGGCGACCTGCACGGCCTGGGCGCCACTGCTGGCGGTACGCACGGCGAACCCGGCGAAGCGCAGGGAGGCGGACAGCAGCTCGAGGATGTTCGGATCGTCCTCCACCACGAGCAGTCGCGCCTCACCCTGCGCCGCACCGGACAACGCGGCAGCCCCGGACTGTGCCCCGTTGTCTCGTACCCCCATGGGACTCATCCTCGGCTCGCTAGCTGTGCCACCCCTGAAGTGTGCCTGGGAATTGGCTGGGAAGTCCCGGGGTTCAGCGCCCCAGCCTGCGTAGCTCCTCGGCCGCGCGGTGCAGCACGCCCAGCGCCGCGCGCAGGTCCCCCTCGCCCAGGCCCGGCCGGCGGGCGATCCGCGCCACCTCCGCGCTGAGCTCGCCGAACGCCCGCTCCAGCTCGTCCGCCGCCGGCGACGTCCACCGGGCCCGGCCGCCCCACGGCGGCCGGCTGCCGCTCCGCGACTGTCGGGCGGCCTCCCGCAGCTCCCGCTTGATGTCCCGGACCGAGCCGCTGACCTGCTGCTCGATCTCGGTGGCCAGGGAGGTCAGGTCGGCCACCGAGGCGTGGATCTCGCGCTCCAGCTCGGCCAGCTCCCCCGCCCGGTGGGCCAGTTCGGCGCGCCCGCCGTCGGTGATCTCGTACACCTTCCGGCCACCGGCCGCCGCGTGGCTGACCAGCCCCTCGGCCTCCAGCCGGGCCAGCCGCGGGTAGATCGTGCCGGCCGAGGGGGCGTACAGGCCGAGGAACCGGTTCTCCAGCAGCCGAATCAGCTCGTACCCGTGCTTGGGCCCCTCGGCGAGCAGCTTGAGCAGGTACAGCCGCAGCCGCCCGTGACTGAACACGGCACTCACGACTCAAACTCCTCGTCCACCGGGCGGCGCAGCAGCGCGACGTGACCGGAGACGGCGTTGGCGACCAACCGGCCGGTACCCTTCCCGAGCCGCCCGGACAGCGCCGAGTGCCCGGACCGGTACAGCTCCGGAAAGTCGCAGCTCACCCGGCCACCGATGGCGGCCAACCGGACCTCGAGGTCGCTGTCCTCGCGGACCCGCACGGTGATCTCGCCGGAGATCGTGTCCAACCGCAGGTCACTGTCGTGCGGCGGGTTGTCCAGGTCGGCGGTGAGCGCGCCGGAGATGGTCTTCGCGGCCAGCCGGTGGACCGCCGCGTCGGCGATGGTGATCTCGCCGGACACGGTCTCCACACTCAGCTCACCGGCGCAGCCCAGCGCCTCGATCGGGCCGGAGACGACCTTGGCCCGGATCCGGCCGGCGACGCCGAGCAGGGCCACCCGGCCGCTCGTACAGTCGACGGTCAGCTCGCCCCGGGTCGAGGAGACCACGACCGGGCCGGAGGTGAGGGTCAGGTGGGCCGCGGTGTCGTACGGCACGGCGACGGACACCTGTACGGCCACCTTGCGGATGCCCAGCAGCCACCACCACAGCGGCTTGAGCGGCCCGGGCCAGGTCTTCGGGGACTCGTGCCGGATCTCCAGCCGGCCGTCGGTGAGCGTGACGACCACGGGCAGTTCACTGGCCGTACCGACCTCCACGCGCGGCGGCCCGTCGGTGCCCACGACGTTGAGCCGGCCGCCGAACAGTACGACCTCCAGCCGGGTCACCGGCTCGTCGAGGACCAGCTTCTGCGGCTCGGTCACCGTCCAGGAAGGCATGTCGCGAAGGTAACACGATACAACGCGATATGACGAGTACCGCGGGTCAGGCGGTGACGGCCTTCCCGGCGATCCAGGCGAGGGTACGCCGCGAGGCCGCCGCGGCCGGGTGGATGGCGGTGCCGAAGGACAGCCCGACGCTCAACCCGCGCAGGGCCAGCACCCGGTTCAGCGACGCCACCAGGGTGTCCTCGCCGATGAACGCGGGCTGTGTGGTCGGCTCACCGTTCGCGGTGAAGGTCAGGGTCAGCGGTACGACGCAGGCCCCCGACGCCACCGCCGCCTGGAAGAACGCCGGCCGGAAGCTCCCGACCCCTTCACCACACGAGGTCGTACCCTCCGGGAAGACCGCGACCACCGCGCCTCCCGCCAGCGCCACGCCCACACTGTCCACAGTGGACGGAAGGGTACGCGGCCGGGAGCGGTCCACGAAGAACGCCCCGGTGTACGCCGCGATCCGCCCCACCACCGGCCAGCCCCGCACCTCCGACTTGGCCACCAGGCGCGCCCCGCCGGCGGCCAGGATCACCACGATGTCGAGCCACGACACGTGATTGGCCACCACCAGTGCCTTGTGCGCCGGCAGCCGACCGCGTACCCGCCAGCGGATCCCCAACGCCCGCAACGTGTTCCGCGCGCAACCCCGGACCATCCGGGCCCGCCACCGGTACGGCAGCAGCGGCAGTACCGGCGACACCACCGCCGCCCCGAGCACCACGACGAGGAGCGCGACCAGCCGGCCCACCCGGACCGCGAGCCCGACCCCGGGCGCCTGGTCACCGCTCAGGCAGTGCGCACCGCAGCCCGACATCGGCGTCCATCCGGCCACACTCATGTCAGCCTCCGAGGAAGTGGCGCAGGTACCGCGGGTCCAGCCGGTCCATGTTCAGCAGCACGAGGAAGTCCGCGCAGCCGAAGTCCGGGT
>VAXX01000444.1 GCA_005885115.1 Actinomycetota bacterium
CTAATAGTGCACGCCGATCCGGGCGCGGACGGCGTCGAGGGTCCGCATGACGGCGAGCGTGTCGGCCAGCGGTACGAGCGGCGACTCGGTGAGCCCGAGCCCGAGGCAGCGCTGGACTTCCACGATCTCGTGGACGTACCCGAGCCCCTCGTACGGGACGTGCATCGACTCGACCTCGTCACCCCGGTACAGCAGCAGGGTGTCCGGGCGGAAGAAGCCGCGCGCCAGCTCGATCCGGCCCTCGGTGCCGGACACCGAGGCCACCCGTGGTGTATCCGCGACGAGCGAGCAGGTGAGGGTGGCGAGCGCACCGTTGGCGTACCCGAAAAGCATTCCGGTGTTGTCGTCGACCCGCTCGGGCGTCAGCGTGGCCCACGCGGCGATGTCGGCCGGTTCGCCGAGGATGAGTTGCGCGAAGCTGACCGGGTAGACGCCGAGGTCCAGCAGCGCGCCGCCGCCCAGCTCGCGGGCGTGCAGCCGATGCGTCGGCGGCAGCCGCCCGGCAAGGCCGAAGTCGGCGTGCACCGCGCGTACCTCGCCGATCCGGCCGGCGGCGACGAGGTCGACCAGCCGCCGGATGGCGGGGTTGCAGCGCATCCACATCGCCTCCATGAGGAACAGGTCGCGCTCGCGGGCCAGCTCCACCAGGTCGGTCGCGGTCGCGAGGTCCAGCGTGAACGCCTTCTCGCACAGCACCGCCCTGCCGGCTTCCAGGCACAGCCGCGCGGCGGGGTGGTGCGCGGAGTGCGGCGTGGCCACGTACACCACGTCGAGGTCGGGGTCGGCGGCAAGCTCGGCCCAGGAGCCGTACGCGCGGGGGATGGCGTACCGCTGCGCGAACTCCCGCGCCCGGTCCGGCGTGCGCGAGCCGACCGCGACCAGATCGGCGTCGGGTACCCGGGCGAGGTCTTCGGCGAACGCGCCGGCGATGGTACCGGTGGCGAGGATCCCCCAACGCGTCGTCAGGATCGAAATCCTCGCACAGCGCGACTCCCTTAGCATGGGCGGATGACCCGGATCGGGAGCGCCGCTGTCGTTGTCGGGGCGGGGATCGCGGGCCTGACCGCCGCGCGTACCCTGGCCGACCGGTTCGACCGGGTGGTCGTGCTGGACCGCGACCGGCTGCCGGACGACCCGGTACCCCGCCGGGGCGTACCGCAGGGGGAGCACGGTCACGTCCTGCTGCTGGCCGGCCAGCGCGCCCTTGAGGAGCTCTTTCCCGGCCTGCTGGACGAGCTGACCGCCGCCGGCGCGGCCCGCTTCGACATGGGCATGGACCTGTCGATCTACCGGTTCGGCGCGGTCTGGAGCCGGATCCCCACCGCACAGTGGCTGGTCACGCCGAGCCGGGCGCTGCTGGAGACGACCGTCCGGCAGCGGGTACGCAAGCTGCCCGGCGTCGAGGTGCGCGAGGACAGCGCGGTGTCCGGGCTCATCGGCGCGGCAGGCCGGATCACCGGGGTACGCCTGGCCGACGGCGACACGATCGGGGCCGACCTCGTGGTCGACTGCACCGGGCGGGGCGGCCGGTCCAACCGCTGGCTGGCCGAACTCGGCTTCCCGGCGCCGCGGGTCGCCGAGGTCACCGTCAATCTCGGGTACGCCACCCGGCTGTACCGGCGCACGCCCGGCGACCTGCCCGACGCGCAGGCGGTCCTCGTCCTGCCGGACCCGCCGCGCGAGACCCGCACCGGTGGCGTACTCCCCATCGAAGGCGATCAGTGGATGGTCACGCTCGGCGGGTGGCACGACGGGTTCCCACGCGACCTGGAGTCCTTCGAGCGGCACGGTCGGGAGCTGCCGCACCCGGGCCTGGTCCGGCTGCTCGAACGCGCCGAGCCGGTCAGCGACGTGGTGGTGTACCAGTTCCCGGCCAGCCGGCGCCGGCACTTCGAGGAGCTGCGCGAGCGGCCGGTCGGCTACCTCGCCCTGGGCGATGCCATCTGTAGTTTCAACCCCATCTACGGCCAGGGGATGACCTGCGCGTCGATGGAGGCGGTCGCGCTGGGCGAGCTGCTGGACCGGCACGGCCGGATCACCGACGCGCTGTCCGCCGACTACTACCGGCGCGCGGCGGCCATCCTTGCCACCCCGTGGCAGTTCGCCGCCGGGGCCGACTTCGCCTACCCGCAGACCAAAGGGGTACGCCCGCGGGGCATCCGGCTGCTCAACGCGTACTCCCGGCGGATCCAGCGGGCGTCCATTGTGGACCCGCAGGTCCGTGAGGTGTTCATGTCGGTACAGCACCTGGTGCTGGATCCGGCCGTGCTCCGTAGGCCGTCGATGGTGCTCAAGGTGCTCCGTGCCGCCCGCCGGGCTCCGGGCTAGTCACGCCGGTGCGCCGGCTCCTCCAGGACGTCGGCGAGGACGGTCGGGTGCGCGTGGGGCAGGTCCCTGGCGGCGGTGAGCAGGGTGAGCGGACCGGCCTTCGCGTACTCACGCAACTGCCCGAGCGCCTGCGCGCGGGAAGGGTCGGCGAGCTCGGCCCGGTACCGCTCCGCGAACTCGCCGTACCGGGCCGGGTCGTGCCCGTACCAGCGCCGCAGCTCGGTGGACGGCGCGACTTCGGGTAGCCACTCGTCGAACGCGCCGGCGTCCCTGGCCAGTCCCCGGGGCCAGAGCCGGTCCACCAGGACCCGGCGCCCGTCCGTGGGCGCCGGCTTGTCGTACACCCGCTTCACCTGGACCACAGATCCAGCATGCCGCAGCCGACAGATCCGATCTCTCGCCCCCCAGTCGGCCCCGAAGGCCCGCTGAACGCGCCGTCCTCTCATCTTGACATCCGATCTCTGTGCCGAATAGCGTGCGATGACGGCATTGACGCTTGTCATTGAAGGGAGAACCACGTGTCCGGTCCGGTGATCCGGGGAATACCCAGGAAGGCCCTGGTCCTCGCGGCCGTGGGCGTCCTCGCGGCCACCGGTGCGGTGGCCACCTGGGCGGCCGCGCAGGCGGCGAGCATCAAGGGCGACGTCTATGTCTCGCCCAGCGGCAGCGACAGCAACCCGGGCACCCAGAGCGCTCCGGTCAAGACCCTCCAGCGGGCCCAGCAACTGGTCCGCGGCCTGAACAACAACCAGAGCGCGGACGTCACGGTCGTGCTCGCCGACGGCCTCTACCGGCTGTCCAGCCCGCTCAGCCTCACCTCGGCGGACTCGGGCAGCAACGGCCACGACATCATCTGGACCGCGGACAGCGGCGCGCACCCGGTGGTCGCCGGCTCCACCCGGATCACCGGCTGGGCCAAGCTGTCTTCCAGCAGCCCGATCTGGGTCGCGCAGGCGCCCTCGGGGTTGAACACCAGGCAGTTGTACGTCAACGGAAAGCGCGCCGACCGCGCGCACGGCAGCCTGCCCAGCTCGCTGTCCGGGCAGAACTCCAGCGGGTACTCGGGCGGTGGCTCGACCATGGCCGGCTGGCGCAACCCCAGCGGGGCCAAGCCGCAACTGGAGTTCGTGTACCGGGGTGGCCTGGGCGCGTGGACCGAACCGCGGTGCCCGGTCGCGTCGTTCGGCAGCGGCGGCGAGGTGTTCATGGCCCAGCCCTGCTGGACCAACTCCACCAAGCGCGCCTGCTGCTTCAGCGACCCCAAGCACCGGGCGTACAACCTGGTCGGCCGGGCCTCGATCACCGAGCAGCCGACGAGCGTGGAGAACGCCTTCCAGTTCCTGTCGGCCAGTGCCCAGGGGCAGTGGTTCCTCGACCAGGGCGACAGCAAGGTGTACTACGTACCGCGCTCCGGCGAGAACCTGGCCACGGCCGACGTCGAGGCGCCGGTGCTGGAGAAGCTCGTCGACGGCAACGGCAGCGCCACCACGCCGGTCCAGCACATCGTGTTCAACGGCATCCAGTTCTCGTACGCCACGTGGCTCGGGCCGAACTCCGGGGACGGGTTCTCCGAGATCCAGGCCACGTACCAGGTGACCGGACCGGACGGCGCGGCCCGCCAGGCGCTGTGCGACGTCGCACCGGCCAGTGTCCACGGCACCTGCCCGTACGCGGCGTGGACGCAGACCCCGGCGAACGTGTCGTTCAGCTTCGACCAGCACATCCAGTTCACCAACGACTCGTTCGTGCATCTGGGCGGCGCCGGGCTGGGGCTGAACAACGGTTCGCAGAACGATCTGGTCAAGGGCAACGTGTTCACCGACATCTCGGCCAACGGCATCCAGCTCGGCAACGTGAACATGCCGACCGCGACCGGCACGTCGCAGACGTTGAGCGACACCATCACCGACAACCACGTGTTCAACCTGCCGGCCGAGTACCGGGGCGGGGTGGGGATCGACGTCGGGTACGCGGCCCGCAGCGACGTGACGCACAACCAGATCGACCACACGCCGTACACGGCCATCTCGGTCGGTTGGGGCGGGTGGCCGGACAAGGTCGGCCAGAAGCCGCGGCCGAACTTCACCCACGACAACAA
>VAXX01000445.1:0-8945 GCA_005885115.1 Actinomycetota bacterium
CGGCCGTTGTACCCGCGCGCAGTCCACCCGCCGCGTCGTGCTCCCGCCGGCCCCGAAGACCTCGTACCGGGGCAGCCACTCGTCCGGTCCGGCCCGGTCGATCCCGCCGTTCTCGACCACCGGGATCCGGGGCGCCGAACGGGTCACCACCCGGACCACGCTGCCGACCTGCCGGGCGTCGACGAGCTGCCCGTCGATCAGGAAGCCGCCGGCCACCGTCGGGGTACGGCTGGCCAGGTCGACCAGGAGCAGTCGTGGCCCGACGATCCCACCGGCCGTACCCCAGGGCAGGAAGACCAGCGCCTTGTCCCCGTACAACAGCAGGTTTGTCGGCTCGGCGGCGCTCTCCAGCGCGAGCGTCCCGGTGAGCTGCCGCGACGCCGCGTCGACCACCCACAGCACCCCGCGGCTGACCGTGATGATCCGTTTCCCGTCGGTCTTGACCAGGTCCGGCTCGTCCACGCCGGCCTCGGCGACGTTGGTGTCCGAGTGGTCCGGCGGCGGCGCGACCTCCGCGATCCCGTCCCGCGCGCCGGCGGCCGGCGCGGGCACCGGCCCGGGCGCGACCCCCTCGGTGCGGACGCCGCCGGGGACGAGCGTGCCGACCAGCGGGCGCAGGGCCGTGCGCAGGCCGGCCATCAGCTCGTCGCAGGAGGTCGCGGCGGTCAGGGCCAGCCGCCGCTCGCCGTGGGTGGCGCCGGCCCAGCGGGTATCGACGGTGGGCGTCCGGCCGCTACAGCCGGTCAGCAGGGCGAGGGTGGCGACGAGCGCGGCGGCGGTCCGGAGGGTCACACCGCTTCGACGGTACGACCGCTCCGGCGGTTCCCGTCGCTACAGGTCCTGCGGCGGCGGGGTCGAGTGCGGGTCGTCGACCAGCCGCGACAGTACGATCATGCTGCGCGTCGAGGTGACGAAGGACTCCGAGCGCAGCCGTTCCAGCGCCTGCTCCAGATGCGCGATGTCGGCCGCCCGCAGGTGTACCAGCGCGTCGGCCTGCCCCGAGACGGTGTACGCGCCGACCACCTCCGGGTGCCGGCGGGCGGCCGCCTTGAGCTGCGCGGGGGTGGTGCGGTTGGTGCAGTACAGCTCCACGAACGCCTCGGTGGTCCAGCCCATCGCGGCCGGGTCGACGATCGCGGTGAACTTCTTGATCACGCCGGTCGCGCGCAGCCGGTCCACCCGTCGTTTCACCGCCGGCGCCGACAGCGCGACGGCCGAGCCGATCTCCGCGTACGACGCCCGCGCGTCCGCCGCGAGTAGTGCAATGATGCGCTGGTCGGTGACGTCCATACGCAACAGATCACCTCTCGTACGCAAGCTTTCCGGCTGTCTGGCTACGGCCAGCGTACCTACCCTTTTGATCATGGCCCGGACGTATCTGATGTGCCCGCCCGAGTACTTCACCGTCGCGTACGCGATCAACGCGTGGATGGACACGAACGTCCCGGTCGACACCGAACTCGCGCTCAAGCAGTGGGAGCGGCTGCGCGAGACGCTGGTCGGGCTGGGCCACCAGGTACACGTCCTCCCGCCGGTACCCGGCCTGCCCGACCAGGTGTACGCCGCCAACGGCGCGTTCTCCGTCGACGGTACGGCCTACGGCGCCCGCTTCAAGTACCCGCAGCGCACCGCCGAAGCCGCCGCGCACCAGGCGTTCTACGAGTCCGCCGGCTGGCACTACGTCCAGGCGAGCCACGTCAACGAGGGCGAGGGCGACTTCACGTACCTGGGCCGTCGATCTCGCTACGCCTGGTCGACCCGCGCTTCTACCACCTGGACACCGCGCTCGCCCCGCTGGACGACCACCAGATCGCGTACTACCCGGGCGCGTTCTCGCCGTCCTCGCGCGGAGTGCTGGAACAGCTCTTTCCGGACGCGGTATTCGCGTCGGAGGAGGACGCGCTGGCGTTCGGCCTGAACCTGGTCAGCGACGGGCGCAACGTACTCCTGCCCGCCGAGGCGTCCGGCATGGCGCGCCGGATCGCCGACGCCGGGTACCTGCCGGTACCGGTCGAGCTCGCCGAGCTGAAGAAGGGCGGCGGCAGCGTCAAATGCTGTATCGCGGAACTGCGTGGCTGACCGCTGCTTCACTGGACGGATGCACGCGCCGGTTGACGTGGTGCGGGTGGGGCACCGATCGGTGCCCCACCCGGCCAACGGTGAGCGGCTACTTCGGAAGCGGGATGACGATCAGGTTCGCGGTCACGGTCGAGCCGTCCTTGGCCCCGGCGACCCCGATCTCGGTACCCACTTTCACCGCGTTGGCCTGGATCGTGGTGCGGTGCTCGATGACCCGCAGCGGCTTGCCGAATACCCAGGTCTGGGTGAAGCCGTCGGCCGACTTGACGGTGACCGAGGTGTCGTCGATGGCGGTGACCGTGCCGCGCTGGACGTCGATGGTCTTGTCGCCCTGCTTGGTCTGTACGACGACCTCGCCGTGCTCGACGTTGCGGCCCAACGCCCGGCGCAGCCGGAGCGCGCCCGCGCGGCGCTGCTTGGCAGCGGCTCCGGGTGCGGAGTTTGCGTCGGGCGAGGCGCTGGGACCGGGGTCGGTGAGCTTGCCGGCGGACAGGTCGTCGCTGGTGAAACCGAGCGCGGTCAGGGCGGACGCCTCGGGGTTGAGCGAGTTGCTGACGTCGACCGGGCCGCAGGCGGTCAGGCCGATCGCTTGCGCGGCAAGCGTCAGTGCGACGTTCGGGGTTGGTAAACCGGCAGCCGTACGCTGAACCGGGCGCCGCCTTCCGGGGCGTGACCGGCCTCGATCGTGCCGCCGAGCCGGCGTACCAGGCCGTATGCCAGCGCCAGACCCAGGCCCGAGCCGACCTTTCGTACCCCCTGGTACCGCTGCGACATCGCGCCCCGCTCGAAGATCACGGACAGGTCGGCGTCGGTGAAGCCGGGGCCGCCGTCGCGTACGTCCACGGTCGCGTACCCGGCCTGCGGATACAGCGCGAGCACCACCGGTGTACCGGCGGGTACGACCCGTACCGCGTTGTCCAGCAAACCGTCGAGCACCTGCCGGATCCGGCCCGGGTCGGTCGGTACGAGCACCGGGGCGGGTGGCAGTTCGACCCGCAACGGGACGCCGGCGGCGGTGCACCGGGGCGTCCAGGTCCTACCCACGTCGCCGACCAGCTCCACGAGGTCCACCGGCAGGACGCTGAGCGGGAAGTCCACGGCGTCCAGCCGGGCCAGCGCGAGCAGGTCGCTGACCAGCCGGTCCAGCCGTTGCGCCTCGGCCAGTACGGTCTGCCCGGTGCGTACCGCCCCGTCGGGCTCCACGACCCCGTCGGCCAGCGCCTCGGCGTACCCCCGGATGGTTGTCAGCGGCGTGCGCAGCTCATGCGAGATCGACAACAGGAAGTCCCGCTGCCGGCCCTCGCTGGTGGCCAGCGCGGCGGCCAGCCCGTTGAGCGCGTGGGCCAGCTCCTCCACCTCGGCCGGCGGCTCGGGGACCAGCCGCACGGACCGGTCGCCGGCCGACAGCCGCATGGCCGCGCCGGCCGCGTTGCGGATCGGCCGGGCCAGGCGGCGGGCCAGCAGCGCCCCGGCGACGGCGCCGGCGAGCAGGCCGGCGATCAGGGCCAGCCACAACCGGTTGAGTACGGTGACCGCGCCGAAACCGGTGACCGCGCGCTCGGTGAGCACCACCCCGCTGCCCGGCGTACCCGGCAGCGGCTGCGCCTCGACCAGCAGCACGTGCCCGTTGATGAGGGCGGTTTCGTCGTGTACGGGCTGCCCCGCGGCCAGGGTGGTGACGATGCGGTCAGGCAGCCGGGCCCCCTGCCCCACGAGTACGCCGTCCCGGACCAGGTACGCCTCGATGCCCTGACGACGCAGCTCCTGGGTGAGCCGTTGCTGCCCGACCTCGCGGGGTCGGGTGCCGATCAGGTCGGCCGCGATCTGCGCCTTGTCGGCCAGGCCCCGGCGAGCCTGGGAGTTGGCCGCCCGCAGCGCCAACGGGAACGCGACCAGCGCGGCGGTGTAGCCGACGCCGCGGACGGTACGGATCACCGCGCCGTACCCGCCGAGCTTGGCCCGTACCTGGGCCACGTGCACGTCGACGGTACGGGTGCCGGCGTGCGCGGCGTACCCCCACACCGAGGCCAGCAGCTCGTCCCGGGTGAACACCCGGCCGGGCCGGCCGAGCAGGTGCGCCAGCAGGTCGAACTCGGTCGGCGTCAGGGCCACCGGTTCCCCACCGGCGTGTACCGTCCGGCGACCCGGGTCGAGGACCACCTCGCCGGCCTGGCGTACCCGCTCCCCCTCCGGCGGCCCGGCGGTGCGGCGCAGTACGGCCTTGACCCGGGCGACCAGCTCGCGCGGGCTGAACGGCTTGGTCAGGTAGTCGTCGGCGCCCTGCTCCAGGCCGAGGATCCGGTCGACCTCGTCGTCGCGGGCGGTCAGGAACAGCACCGGTGTCCAGTCCCCGAACTCGCGCAGCTTCCGGCAGATCTCGGTGCCGGTGACCACGGGCAGGCCGATGTCCAGCACGCAGGCGACCGGCCGCAGCTTGCGCGCGGCGGCCAGGCCGGCGCCACCATCGTACTCCAGGTGCACACCGAACCCGTCTCGGTCACCCGCCCATGATGGCGGACGCGGGATCAGCCCGGGTTCAGCAACGCGTTCAGAGTGTGTAAGGACGCCAGGTCAGGCCGCGGCGAGCTGGCGGGCCGGGGCGGCGCCGTCGAAGATCGCCCGCAGGCGCCGGTCGAGCTGGGCGAGGGCGTCGCGGCGGCGCAGCCGGATCGTGAAGCGCTCCCGGATCCCGTCGATCGCGGTCGCGGACAGTTCCACGGTGGTACGCGTCGGGTCCGGTACCCACGTCACGTCGGCCAGCTCGTGCAGCGGCGCGTCGAGGTGCAGGCGTACCCGGTGCACCACCCGGCTCTCGTGGATGATCACGAGCCGGTGCCGGGTGAGCACCAGGACGTACTCGCCGAGCGGGCGGTCCGGGCGGGTACAGCGGGTCACCAGCTCGACGGCGTCGGCGCCAAGGTACCGACGGAACACCGGGAGGTGGCGACCGATCGCCGGCATGTCCAGTCCGGCGTCGGCGGCGGCGGGAAGGAAGGTCCGGGCGAACAGGTCCATGCCGGCTAAACGACCCCGTGTCAAGCCACGCAACGGGTCGTGTCGTTGCTGTCGCACATCTGGTCCGACAGGGCTCAGAGCAGCTCAAGGAGGGTGGCGTTGGCCATGCCACCGCCCTCGCACATGGTCTGCAGCCCGTACCGGATCCCGTGGTCGCGCATCTGGTGCAGCAGGGTCGTCATGAGCCGGGCACCCGAGCCGCCGAGCGGGTGACCGAGTGCGATCGCCCCGCCCCGCGGGTTGAGCCGGGCCGGGTCGGCTCCGGTCTCCGCGAGCCACGCCAGGGGTACCGGCGCGAACGCCTCGTTCACCTCGTACACCCCGATGTCGGCGAGGCTGATTCCCGCGCGCCGCAACAGTTTCGCGGTGGCCGGGATCGGCGCGGTCAACATGATCACCGGGTCGTCCCCGGCGACCACGGCGGTGTGGATGCGGGCCAGCGGGGTCAGCCCGTGCGCGGCCGCCCATTCGGACGTGGTGACCGCGACGGCGGCGGCGCCGTCGGAGATCTGCGACGCGGAGCCGGCCGTGACCACGCCGTCCGCCTTGAACGGGGTCTTCAGCTCGGCGAGCTTGGCGACGGTGGTATCCCGCCGGATGCCCTCGTCCTGCTTGACCGCCTCGACCGGGACGATCTCGGCGTCGAACTCGCCGGCGTCCTGCGCGGCCGCGGCCTTGACGTGGCTGTCCAGCGCGAACTCGTCAAGTCGGGTACGCGAGAAACCCCAGCGCGCCGCGATCATCTCGGCGCCGACGCCCTGGTTGAACGGCACCGGCTCGCTGTCCTCGAAGCCCTCGACGCCGGCGTACCGGGCCCGGATCGCCGACCCGTACGGCGTCCCCGCGCCCACCCCCACCGAGGCCCCCATGGTCACCCGGGTCATCGACTCGACTCCCCCGGCCACGACCAGGTCGGCCTGCCCGGCGAGGACCGCCGCGGCCGCCTGGTGGATCGCCTGCTGGCTCGACCCGCACTGCCGGTCGACCGTGGTACCGGGCACCGACTCGGGCCAGCCCGCCGCGAGTACGACGTTGCGCCCGACGTTCCACGACTGCTCGCCGACCTGCGAGACGCAGCCCCACATGACGTCCTCGACGTCGGCCGGGTCGAAGCCGGTACGGCTGGCCAGCGCCCGCAGTACGTGCGCCGACAGGTCCACCGGGTGTACCTGCGCCAGCCCGCCCTTGCGCCGTCCGATGGGGGTACGCACGGCGCCGACGATGACCGCGTCTCGCATGGTTACTCCTCGGTAGCTTGTGTCGTTCATGTTACGCCGGCCGGGTTCGGCCATGACATCCTCAAGGGCATGGAGCTTCGTCACAGTGCGATGCCGGAGGAACCGTCGTCGACACCTCCGGACCCGGCCCCCGAGGAGCCGGAAGCCACCGAGGTCAGCTTCCGGGTGGACGGCCGGCTCACCGCCGTACGGACCATCGGAGCGGTGATCTTCGCACTCGTCGCGGTGTTCCAGTCCGGTCCGACGCCCCGGGTGTTCGCCGGGCTGGCCGCGCTCGTCCTCGCCGGCTACGCGGTCCGCGACTGGCTCGCCCCGGTACGGCTGGCCGCCGACGCCGAGGGTGTCACCGTGGTCGCCGGATTCGCCCGCCGCGAGCGGTTGGCCTGGGGCCAGATCGAGCGGGTACGGGTGGATCAGCGCCGCCGCCTCGGCCGGCTGGAGGAGCTGCTGGAGATCGACACCGGCGAGTCACTGCACCTGTTCAGCACGTACGACCTGGGCACCTCGTGCTGGGAAGCCGCCCGTACCCTGGCGCCGCTCAGCCCGCGAGTTGACCGGTCTGCCACACCGTAAGCAGCCCGAGCACGGCTACCGTCGCCAGCAGCGTCGCGGTCTGTACCGCCGTCCGGCTGCGCTGCGGCGCGTACGCCACCCCGGCGCCCACCACCGCCCCGGCCAGGAAGCCGCCGAGGTGACCGGCGATCGAGATGCCCGGGACGCTGATCGTGAAGATCAGGTTGAGCACGATGATCGGTACCACGCCGGCGGTGCTCAGTTTCAGCCGGCGCAGCGCGACGAACAGCACCGCGAACAGGCCGAAGATCGCGGTGGACGCGCCGGCGGACAGCGCGCCGGGCTGGAAGACGTACGCGGCCACGTTGCCGCCCAGCCCGCAGACCAGGTAGATGGCCAGGAACCGCAGCGAGCCGAACATCGCCTCCAGCGGCCGGCCGAGGATCCACAGCGCCCACATGTTCATCAGCAGGTGGATGACGCCGAAGTGCAGGAACATCGCGGTGAACAGCCGGTGGTACTCGCCGCTGGCGACCCCGCACGGGACCACCTGGCCGTTGGTCAACTGGCACTGGCCGAGCACGCCGAACCGGTCCAGCAACGGGGTGTCGCCGCCGATCAGGCCGCCGAAGCCCTGGCCACCGGCCAGCGCCGTACCGCTGCTCTTGGCGGACAGGACCGACAGCAGCAGCACCACGACATTGACCACGACCAGAGCGATCGTCGCATAGCCGGCGGCGCCCGCGCCCCGAGCCGCGCCGAACGCGGTACGGGCCGGCCGCTGGGTACGCCGGCCCTCGGCCACGCACTCGGGGCACTGGTGCCCGACCGACGCCTCGTTCATGCAGTCCGGGCAGATCGGCCGCTCGCAGCGGGTGCACCGGACGTACGTCTCCCGGCCGGGATGCCGGTAGCAGACCGGTACCCCGACCGGGGGGACGTTCGACATGGTTAGAAGATTACCGCTCGATCTCGACCCGCTCGATGACCACGTCCTGTACCGGGCGGTCGCCCGGTCCGGTCCGGGTGCCCGCGATCGTATCGACGACCTTCTTAGAGTCGTCGTCGATCACTTCACCGAAGATGGTGTGCTTTCCGTTGAGCCAGTTCGGCTCGCTGACCGTGATGAAGAACTGCGATCCGTTGGTACCGGGGCCGGCGTTGGCCATCGCCAACTGGTACGGCCGGTTGAACTGCAGATCGGGGTGGATCTCGTCCTTGAACTGGTACCCCGGGCCACCCCGTCCGGTACCGGTCGGGTCACCGCCCTGGATCATGAAGCCGCTGATCACCCGGTGGAAGATGGTGCCGTCGTAGAACGGGCCGGTGCCCCGCTCGCCGGTCTGCGGGTTGACGTACTCCTGGGTGCCCTCGGCGAGCCCCACGAAGTTGCGTACCGTCTTCGGCGCGTGGTTGTCGAACAACTCGACCCGGATCGGTCCGGCGTTCGTGTGCAGTACCGCGATCGTCACGCCCCTGCTCCTCACTTCTTCACTTCTTCTGCTGCTGATCTGAGTGAATCCTGCCATCTGTCCGATCCGCCAGCGCAACCGCACCCGAAGGGGCAGGATGTCGTTTGAGGCACCCAGACCACGGGGACGAGTGCCGACAGGAGGTGGGGTACGTGTTTGGACGCCGTCAGGTCAAGACCCATAGCCAGCTGATGCGTGACGAGTTGAGCGAGGGTTTCGGTCATCTCTGGCAGGCCGCGGCGCACGCCGCCGGCGGGATCGGGGCGACCGTCGGACCCAAGTGGGATTCGACCAAGGGGCACCTTCCCGCGCGGATGGGGACGATGCGGGACACCGCGACGCACGGCTTGGACTCGACCTTGGCGGCGTTCGCGCCGCTGATGGACGCGGCCCGCACCGGTGCGGCGACGGCCACCAGGAAAGCACAGAAGGCCCGGAACAAGGCCATGAAAAAGGAGTCGGGCATGTCGCGTAAGCGAGCGACCATCTTGGTCGGCCTGCTGACAGCGGGTGCCGCCGCGGGGGCGGCTGGAGCAATGATCGCCAGGCGGCGCAACCGCGCCAAGTGGCAGGAGTACGAGGCGTGCGGGATCGAGACGGCCCGCGGTGCCACCAGGTCGGCGATGGA
>VAXX01000445.1:8955-10325 GCA_005885115.1 Actinomycetota bacterium
GCTGGACCGACGCGACCCGGGAGACGACCGACTCCGCGATGAGCGGCACCCGGGACACCGCGAACCTGTTCGCCGAGCAGACCAAGCAGGCCGCCGGCACCATGGCCGGCCGCACCGGCGAGGCGATGGAGCAGGGTAAGACCAAGGCCGACCAGTTCGCCGACAAGGCCCACACCGTCTCGAAGAACACCCGCAGCTAGCGACCCAACAGACCCACGCCGTCGGTCCGTGCGCGACGCCGGGCCGGCGGTGTGGCGTTTGTCGGCGCGGCTACAGCCAGCCGTTGCGCCGGAAGAAGCGGTACAGGACGAGCGAGGCCAGTACGCACAGCCCGATCACCGTCGGGTAGCCGTACTGCCAGGCCAGTTCCGGCATGTGCCGGAAGTTCATCCCGTACACGCCGGCGACCGAGGTCCAGACCGCGGCGATACCGGCCCAGGCGGCGATCTTGCGCATGTCGTCGTTCTGCTCGACGGTCACCTGGGCCAGCCGGGCCTGCAGGATCGAGTTGAGCAGTTCGTCGAAGGACTGGACCTGCTCGACGGTACGGGTCAGGTGGTCGGCCACGTCCCGGAAGTACCGCCGGATCTCCTTCGGTACCTCCGGCAGCCGCCCGGCCACCAACGCGTCGATCGGACGTTGCAGCGGTACGACCGCCCGCCGGAACTCCACCAGCTCGCGCTTGAGCTGGTAGATCCGCTGGATCCCGCCGGACTCCCGGTTGCGGCCGAACACGCTCTCCTCCAGCGCGTCGAGGTCCACCTCGACCGCGGCCGCGCAGTCCACGTACGAGTCGACGACGCGGTCGTACACCGCGTGGGCGACCGCCCAGGGACCGTGCCGCAGCAGCTCCGGCTTGCTCTCCAGCAGCGCCCGTACCGGAGCCAGTTCGCTCACGCCACCGTGCCGCACGGTGATCACGAAGTGCTCGCCGAGGAACATCGCGACCGACCCCGTCTCCACCACCTCGGACGACTCGGTCAGCTCGACGTGCTCCACGTACCGGGTGGTCCGGACGACCGCGAAGGTCATCTCCCCGTACCGCTCAAGTTTGGGCCGTTGGAAGCTCTTGAGCGCGTCCTCCACGGCCAGCTCGTGCAGGCCGAAGGCGTTGGCGATCTCGGCGAACTCGTCGTCGGCGGGTTCGTGCAGGCCGAGCCAGACGAACGCGGACGGCCGGCGGCGGGCGGCGCTGAGCGCCCCGCGGCACTCCCAGTCCCCGGGTTCGCGCTGGCCCTCCACATAGAGGGCGCAGTCGACGATCGCGCTGTGTCCGGAGCGGGTCCGGCTCGCCGGCCCGCCGTCCTGGCCGGTACCGAGGATCCGGGTCACCGCGCTCAACGCCCGGGACAGCCCGCGGTGGTCGCGCG
>VAXX01000446.1 GCA_005885115.1 Actinomycetota bacterium
TGGACCTGGCCAAGGACAAGATGGCCATGCAGCGGCTGCGCGAGGCGGCCGAGAAGGCCAAGATCGAGCTGTCCGCCGCGACCACGACCAGCATCAACCTGCCGTACATCACCGGTGGCGGCGAGTCCGGCCCGCTGCACCTGGACATCACGCTGTCCCGCTCGGAGTTCCAGCGGATGACCCAGGACCTGCTGGACCGCTGCAAGGGCCCGTTCGAGCAGGCGATCAAGGACGCCGGCGTCAAGATCGCCGATGTGGACCACGTGATCCTCGTGGGCGGCTCGACCCGGATGCCGGCGGTGTCCGACCTGGTCAAGCAGCTCACCGGCCGGGAGGCGAACAAGGGCGTCAACCCGGACGAGGTGGTCGCGGTCGGCGCCGCGTTGCAGGCCGGCGTGCTCAAGGGTGAGGTCAAGGACGTACTGCTGCTCGACGTGACCCCGCTGTCGCTGGGCATCGAGACCAAGGGCGGCATCTTCACCAAGCTCATCGAGCGCAACACCACGATCCCGACCAAGCGTTCGGAGATCTTCACCACGGCCGACGACAACCAGCCCTCCGTACTCATCCAGGTGTTCCAGGGTGAGCGCGAGATCGCCGCGTACAACAAGAAGCTCGGCACCTTCGAGCTGACCGGGCTGCCCCCGGCGCCCCGCGGCGTACCGCAGATCGAGGTCACCTTCGACATCGACGCCAACGGCATCGTCCACGTCAACGCCAAGGACCTGGGCACCGGCAAGGAGCAGTCGATGACGATCACCGGCGGCTCGGCGCTGCCGAAGGACGACATCGAGCGGATGATGCGCGACGCCCAGGACCACGCCGACGAGGACAAGCGCCGGCGCGAGGAGGCGGAGACCCGCAACCTCGCCGAGCAGCTCCAGTGGCAGACCGAGAAGTTCCTGGCCGAGAGCGGCGACAAGCTGCCGGGCGAGGCCAAGGACGAGATCAACGAGGCGCTCGGCGAGCTGCGTAGCGCGCTGGGCGGCACCGACATCGAGAAGATCCGGTCGGCCCACGAGAAGCTCGCGACGGCGTCGCAGAAGGCCGGCTCCGCGCTGTACGCGCAGAACGCCGGCGCGCCGGCCGGTGGCGAGCAGCCGGGCGGCGGCACCGGGACGGCCGGTCAGGCGGGCGCGGCCGGCACCGCGCAGGGCGACGACGTGGTCGACGCCGAGATCGTCGAGGACGACCAGAAGTGAGCAAGGACAACGAGGGTACGGACCCGGTGGGCGCGGAGGTGACCGCACCCACCGGGGACACCGGCACGCAGCCGGCGGCCAAGGCTTCCGACCGGGAGCCCGAGCAGCCGGCCGTGGTGATCCGGGACAAGCGGAAGGTACGCGACCCGGGTAAGCCGGCCCCCGCGCCGGAGGCCGAGCCCGAGCCGGTCGAGGTCGCCGAGGTGGTCGAGGAGGTACCGGCCGAGAACGGGGGTACCTTCCTGGGCGCCGAGCTGGAGGCCCTGCGCCGCAGCGTCGACGAGCTCACCCGCGACCTGCAACGGATCACCGCCGAGTACGCCAACTACCGCAAGCGGGTCGACCGTGACCGGGGCGTGATGGCTGAGCAGGCCATCGGTACCGTCCTGGTCACGCTCCTGCCGGTGCTCGACGACATCGACCGGGCCCGCGAGCACGGCGACCTGGTCGGGCCGTTCGGCTCGGTGTCCGAGCAGCTGGTCAACGCGCTGACCAAGTTCGGGCTCACCCCGTTCGGCGAGAAGGGCGACACGTTCGACCCGACCCGGCACGAGGCGGTCACCCACGAGACGTCGGCGGAGGTCGCCGAACCGACCTGCGTCGGCATCCTGCGGCGCGGCTACCTGCTCGGGGACCGGCTGCTGCGGCCGGCGCTCGTCGCCGTCGCCGACCCGCAGTGACCCGGCGTACCGGGAAGGGGGTGTGACTTGGTCGGCTCCAAGGACTGGCTGGAGAAGGACTTCTACGCCGTACTCGGCGTAACCAAGTCCGCCTCGGCCGACGAGATCAAGAAGGCGTACCGGCGGCTCGCGCGCGAGCTGCACCCGGACCACAACCCGGGCAACGCCGAGGCCGAGGACCGCTTCAAGGCGGTCTCCGAGGCGTACGACGTGCTCTCCGACGACCGCAAGCGCAAAGAGTACGACGAGATGCGCCAGCTTTTCGGCTCCGGCGCGTTCCGGCGTGGGGCGCGCACCGGCGGCGGCGGTACCCCCTTCGACCTCTCGGACATCTTCGGCGACGCGGCCGCCGCCGACGCGGCCGGCGACCGCCGGTTCGGCGGGGCCGGCTTCTCCGACCTGTTCAGTTCGATCTTCTCCGGCGGTGGCCGGACCGCCGGGCGGCGCGGCCCGACCCGCGGCCGGGACGTGGAGGCCGAGGTCCTGCTGGACTTCCGCGACGCGGTCAACGGCGCGACCCTGCCGCTGACCCTGCGCGCGCCCGGGGTCTGCGACACCTGCCACGGCAGCGGGGCCAAGCCCGGGTCGGTCCCCCGTACCTGCCCGGTCTGCCACGGCGCCGGCCTGGTCTCCACCAACCAGGGCGCGTTCAGCTTCTCCGAGCCATGCCGGGAGTGCCAGGGCGTCGGCACGATCGTCGACGTCAAGTGCCCGGAATGCCACGGTACGGGCGGGGTCACCAAGACCCGGACGCTCAACGTACGGATCCCGGCCGGGGTGGCCGACGGGCAGAAGATCCGGCTCTCCGGCCGGGGTGAGCCCGGTGCCCGTGGTGGGCCGGCCGGCGACCTGTACGTCCTGATCAAGGTGCGTGAGGATCCGCTGTACGGCCGGTACGGCGACGACCTCACCCTGTCCGTACCGATCACCTTCCCGGAGGCGGTCAACGGGGTCGACCTGACCGTACCGACGCTCGACGGCTCGGTGACCGTACGGGTGCCTCCCGGTACGCCCAGTGGGCGCGTCCTGCGGGTACGCGGCCGGGGCGTGCCCCGCCGGGACGGGTCCACCGGTGACCTGCTGGTCACCGTCGAGGTGACCATCCCGAAGGACCTCCCGGAGAGCGCCCGCAAGGCGCTGGAGGAGTACGCGCGGGCCGCACCGCCGGCGGCCCGGGAGCACATCGAGCGGCAGGTACGCCATGGCTGACGAGTACTTCATCTCGGTCGAGACCGCCTCGGACGCCAAGGTACTGGTGATCTCGGTGGCCGCCCGGCTGGCCGGGATGCACCCGCAGACGCTGCGCCAGTACGACCGCCTCGGCCTGGTACAGCCGGGTCGGGCGGCCGGTGGCGGGCGCCGCTACAGCGCCCGGGACGTGGAGCTGCTCCGGGAGATCCAGCGACTGAGCCAGGCCGACGGGGTGAACCTGGCCGGCATCAAACGGATCATCGACCTGGAGCAGCTCGTCCTCGATCTCCAGCAGCGGCTGGTCGAGCTGGAGTCCGAACTCGACCAGGCCCGGCAGCGGGTGGCCGAACTGGAGACGATGCTCACCTACGGGCGGCGGGACCTGGTACCCCGGGATACCAGCAACGCCCTGGTGGTCTGGCGCCCGCGCCGCGCCGGCGAGGCGAGCTAGCTGGAGCGGACCGGCTTGCCGATCCGGCGCGGGGAGCGGACCAGGCCACCTTCGCACCACTCGTGGTAGTCGAACAGGTCCGGCCGGGCCAGCAGCATCCGGGTGTTGTGCCCCCAGATCCGCATCAGCTCGTCGCCCTCCTGCTCGGCCTGCTCGACCATCTTGCGCAGCCGCCGTTTGGGGTGGGCCCGGAAGTTGGTGCGGATCCCGTCGGCCGCGTAGATGTACAGGCAGTGCAGCGCGAACCGGCGGGCCGGGCAACTGCGGTCCAGGGCCAGCTCGAACAGGGTCAGGATCAGATGGTCGCCGGCGACCAGCAGGTCCCAGTCGGGGGGCATGGTGGACAGCGGGATCGTGTCGGGATGGTAGGCCCACGCGCGTAGCTCAGCCGGGGTCGGGTCGACCGGGTTGGCGAAGCCCCGGAAGATCGACTGTACGCTCACATCACTGCTCCTGTACCAACCGGACGTACCGCGCGCCCGCTGGGTGGTGGCGCCACCGTAGCTCGCTCCTACCGTTGAGCGGAAGACTTCCCTTCACCATTTGGGTCCGCCTACGTACGGAAGTTGAGCTGCACCGGTGGGCCGGGCCTCGATCTCCAGCGGCCCACCGGCGCAGAGTCCCACTACCCCGTGATGTCCCGGCCGACCGACCAGAACCCCAGTGACCCGATGTGGTTGGTGTTGGCCCAGTTGACCAGTTTCTGCCCATCGGCGAGGCTGAAGATCGGGCCGGTGTCGTTGCGGCCGATCATCGGCGTGACGCCGAGCATCCGGTGCAGGGTGGCCGAGGACTTCTCCGGCCAGATCTGCGCCATCTGGTTCAGCGTCGCCTGGGCCGCGTTGATCACCGCGTCGCCCCACTCGTGCGAGGAGCCGAAGTCCATCGTCATCGGGTTGACGATGCCCACGTCGACGCCGTTGGACCTGGCGTTGTTCAGCACGTCGGTACCCAGCGACGGGGTCAGCCCGAAGTCCTCGCTCTGTACCTCCAGGGTGTAGCTGACGACCGTACCGGCGCGCTCCCGCTGTACCTGCGCGATCGCCTTGTTCATGGTGTCGATCGGCACGCTGGCCTCGATGTCGAAGTCGATCCGCTTGACGTGGAAGGTGTCGATCACCTTCTCGATCGCGCCGACCTGCGCGGACCGGCTCGGGCAGGTCTGCTGGAGGTACGGGCCCTGCGCCCCGCCGAATGACACGGCGACGTCGCCGCCGAGCGCCCGCAGGTCGCTGATCTGCTTGCTGATCCGGGCGTCGGTGAGGTCGATGGTGCCGCCCCAGGTGGGTACACAGCCGCCGCTGCCACCGAGGACGAAGGCCAGCGTGAAGAACTTCTGGCCGGTCGCCCGGGCCACGTCGGCCATCGCCGGGGTACTCATGGTGATGTCGATGTAGGGCCAGGACCGGGGCGAGCCGCCGCCCCCGCCGCCGCTGGCCGTGGTCGCGGACACCGCGGCCGACTTCGCCGACTCACCGTTGGCGTTGGTCGCGCTGACCGCGAAGGAATAGGTGGTACCGGCGGCCAGCCCGCCGATCGTCGCACTGGTACCGGTGGCGGTCGTCACGCTCGTGCCCCGGTACACCTTGTAGCCGGTCGCCCCGGTCGAGGCGGTCCAGGCCAGCGAGACGCTGGTCGAGGTGGTACCGGTGACGTGCAGCCCGGTCGGTGTCGGCGGCGGGTTGCCGGTACCCGCTCCGGTGGTCGCCGAGACCGTCCCCGACTTCGCCGACTCGCCCCCGGAGTTCGTCGCGCTGACCGCGAAGGAGTACGTGGTGCCCGGGTTCAGCCCGGTGATCGTCGCGCTGGTACCGGTGACGGTGGTGACGCTCGTGCCCCGGTACACCCGGTAGCCGGTCGCCCCGGTCGAGGCGGTCCAGGCCAGCGAGACGCTGGTCGAGGTGGTACCGGTGACGTGCAGCCCGGTCGGCGTCGGGGGCGGGTTGACCGTCCCGCCCGGCCCGGCGAGTACGACGTCGTCGGCGTGGTAGCTGCCCTGCGCGTACCACCCGTGCAGGTAGAGCTGCGCGGTGCTGGAGCTGGCGGTGAAGGTCAGGCTGAGCTGGCTGTACCCGGACGAGCCCGGCGTCCAGGTCGACGCGCCCCCGGTGACCCCGAGGTAGACGTAGTTGCCCTGGACCCAGGCCGACAGCGTGTACTGCTGACCGGATACCACCGCGACGTCCTGCGTACATTGCGCGGTGTCGCTGTTGCTCGCGGCGCCCTCCAGGGCGGCCGCGCCACTGTGTACCGGCGCGCTGACCGTCTTCCCGGCGCTGCACGACCAGCCGGTCAGGCCGGACTCGAACCCGGGGTTGGTCACCAGGTTGGTCGCGGCCGAGGCGAGCTGCGCGATCCCCAGGACGGCGCCGGCGACCAGGCCGGCCACCGCGAGGGAGCTGAGTCCGAGGCGGGTGGAGCGCTTCATCGCGGATCTCCTCGGTGGACGGGGACCGTTCTTTTAAGAAAGTTTCCTATTCGGTATGTGTCGATGTCAATGCCTTCCGTTGCCTCACGGGGGACGGGGTTCGACGGCCGAAGTTGAGCGCAGTAGACTCAACCTCGGTTCGGAGAACCGTCCAAGCGAGCAGTCCAGGGGAGCCGATGAACGCCGAGCGTCTGACCACCAAGAGCCGTGAGGTGATCACTTCCGCCGTCGCCAGCGCCACCCAGCGCGGGCACGCCACGGTCGAGCCGTGGCACCTGCTGCTGGCGCTGCTGGATACCGGCGGATCGACCGCGACCGCCCTGCTGCGCGCGGCCGGCGCCAACCCGGCCGACCTGCGCCGGGCCGCCATCCGCGCGGTGGAGAACCAGCCCAGCGCGCAGGGCGCCTCGGTGGCCGAGCCCAACATCTCCCGCGAGTTCGCCAACGCGATCAACGCGGCCGAGCAGATCGCCCGCCCGCTGGGCGACGAGTACGTCTCGACCGAGCACCTGCTCGCCGGCCTGGCCCAGGTCGGCGGTGCCGTGTCGGCCGCCCTGCGCACCGCCGGCGCGACCGAGCAGGCGCTGGTCGCCGCCTTCCCGCAGGTACGCGGTGGGGACCGGCGGGTCACCAGCCCCGACCCGGAGGAGCAGTACAAGGCGCTGGAGAAGTACGGCGTGGACCTCACCGCCCGGGCCCGGGCGGGCAAGGTCGACCCGGTGATCGGCCGGGACTCGGAGATCCGCCGGGTGATCCAGGTGCTGTCCCGGCGTACCAAGAACAACCCGGTACTGATCGGGGAGCCCGGCGTCGGCAAGACCGCGATCGTGGAGGGCCTGGCCCAGCGGATCGTGGCCGGTGACGTACCGGAGTCGTTGCGGGACAAGCGCCTGGTCTCGCTCGACCTCGGCGCGATGGTCGCCGGCGCCCAGTACCGGGGCCAGTTCGAGGAGCGCCTCAAGAGCGTGCTGGAGGAGATCAAGTCCAGCAACGGCCAGGTCATCACGTTCCTGGACGAGCTGCACACGGTGGTCGGCGCGGGCAAGGCCGAGGGCTCGATGGACGCCGGCAACATGCTCAAGCCGATGCTGGCCCGGGGCGAGTTGCG
>VAXX01000447.1 GCA_005885115.1 Actinomycetota bacterium
GTTCTATTTCTTCGCCAGCCTGCGCCAGACGGTGGTCTCCGGGCTCGCCCTCGGGACCTATCTCGCGGTCGCGGCGCTCATCGCGTGGAGCATCAACACCACAGATCCGGTGGTACGTCGCCGTGCGGTCATCGTCGCCGCGCCCCTCGCCGCCGCGCTGGCCATCGTCCAACTCAGCGTCGACGAGGGCTTCTCCGGCCTGGTGTACGTCCTCCCGCCGCCGCTGTCCGGGACCGCCGGTTGGGCGGCTTTGCTGACCGTACCGCCGTTCCTGGCCGCGCTCGGGCTGCTCCTGCTGCGCCGGCGGGAACGGGTCGGGCCGAGTGGGGTTCCGCCGGTGTAACCGAAGAACCAGGTTCCACCCGGTCGAAAGACCCGCTGGACGGACGGGCCGGCTCTGCCATGCTGTCCGGGATTTCCAGATGCAAATATGTTGATACAAGGGGGAACCCCATGCGGCTACGCGGATGGGTGGTTGGTGGGAGCGTCGCGGCGGCCCTCGCGCTCACCGGCACCTTTCTCACCACGCAGGCGGGCGCGGCCACGCACGCGGCGCCGACCCGGGCGCAGATCATCGCGGCGATGAAAAGCGTTGACGCCTACTGGATCGCGCACGGGCCGAACCAGGCCGCCAACAACTGGCAGAACGCCACCTTCAACGTCGGCAACCTCGCCTTCGTCACCACGACCGGGGTCACCAACCACTACACGCTGCCGTGGTGCCAGCACAACGGATTCAAGCTCGGCACCGACCGGCGCGGTCCGTTCTTCCCGGACCCGGAGGCCACCGGCGAGGTGTACCTGGACCTGCAGGCCTTCCACCCGGCCGCACAGGATCTCGCGGCGCTGCGCAGCAAGATCAAGGCCGAGGTGTCGAGTGTCCAGGCCGGGCACAACAACTATCTGAGCTACGTCGACGCGCTGAACATGGCGATGCCGTCGTTCGCCCGGATCGGGGTCATGGACAAGAGCCCGGCCACGCTGTCGGCGATGGAGACGCTGTTCACCTTCGCCAAGAACAAGCTCTACGACCCGAAGACCGGGCTGTGGTGGCGGGACGGCAGCTTCGCGGGCAGCAACACATACTGGTCGCGGGGCAACGGGTGGGCCATCATGGCGCTGGTCAAGGTGCTCAAGGCGCTGCCCGCGGGCGACCCGCGCCGGGCCGAGTACACCGGCATCGTCAAGGCGATGGCGGCGAAGCTCGTCACCTTGCAGCGGCCGGACGGGTTCTGGGGTCCGGACCTCGGTAAGCCGACCACGCTCGGGCCGGAGACCAGCGGTACGGCGTTCTTCACGTACGCGATCACGTGGGGGATCAACAACGGGATCCTCACCGGCAGCCAGTACCGTACCGCCGTCGAGAACGCGTGGAACGGGTTGATGGCCAAGGCCGTACACAGCAACGGGCTGCTCGGGTACGTCCAGGGGCCGGGGAGCAAGCCGGCCGCGGCGAGCCCGACCGGTCAGGCCGCGTACGGGGTCGGCGGGTTCCTGCTGGCCGGGACCGAGCTGGCGAAGCTGGAGAAGTAACTCAGCGCCAGCCGGCGTCGAGGAAGTCGACCAGCGCACCGAGCTCCGGGTACCACGCGTCGTTGCCGTGGCCGCCCGGGGGATGTAACACCGCAACGGACACCTGGTGGGAACGCAGCTCCGCGGCGAAGCGCTCCGCTTCGCCGCGGATGCTGCCACGTTGCAGGGCGGTGTGCTCGTCCCGCCCCTCGACCAGGAAGTACCGCTGACCGCCGGCGGAGGCGAGCAACCGTCCCGGGTCGTGCGCGCCGGGATCGGCGCCGAAGACGTGGTCGGGGTCGTCGATCCGGAAGTACCCGCCGAACGCGGCCACCTGCCCGTACTCGTCGGGGTGCCGCAGGGCGAGCGCCGCCGCCCCGTACCCACCCATGGAGAAGCCGGCGATGACGCGGCGGGTGGGCGCCCGGCGCAGCCCGCCCTCGACGAGCGCCACAGCCTGCCTGGTGACGAACGTCTCCACCGCGAACCGCCCCCGGGCGTCATCGCCCCACTCGGTGTCCAGCCGGCCGGCGCGCCCGTCCGGCACGGCCAGAACGAACGGCCGCCCGGTCCGGCACATCTCGCGGTCAAGCAGGCCGGGCAGGCTGCCGTGGGCCAGCGCCGCCGGGTCGGCCGGGTAGCCGTGCAGCAGGTAGACGACCGGCAGGTCGGCGTAGTCGGGGCCGGCGGGGCGGTGCACCCAGACGGCGCGCTGCCCGCCGGGCGCGCTCGCGTCCGGCAAGGACAGGACCGCGTCGCTGCTCGGACCGCAGGGCGGCGCGGCCGCCGGCGAGGGATCGGTGGACCGCGCGGGCTCGGCCACCGCGGGATTTTTAAGGGGTACGCGCAGGGGAGCGCCCTCTCGCGCGGCCACGGTGACGCCGCCACCGAGCAGCGCGAAGCTGACGGTAAGAGTGGTAACCGTACGGCTTAGTCCCATTCGCAGACTCTTTCCAGAGTTCTCCGAGTGCTACGGGGATACCCCATACGCGAAACGGCGAACCATGTGGAAAGGCAACGCATTGTTACCGGCGAATAACATGAAAGATGCTCACCGGTAACTTCGCCCGAACGTACATAGCCGCCGGCCGAATGACTGAGCAGGATGGGGGACTGTGACAGGACGCCACCGCAATTCGGGCCCGTCTCTGGGGGTCTTTGCCGGTGTGGTCGCGGTGGTGGTTCTCGCCGCGCTGGCCGGCTGGGGCGGATTCCGCCTGCTCAACCGGCACGCCTGTGGCAGTCCGGTGACCGTGACCCTGGCCGCCGCGCCGGAGATCGCCCCGCCGTTGCAGACCATGGCGGACCGGTGGACCGCGGCCAACGCGCGGGACGGCTGTACCAGCATCGTGGTCGCCCCGGTCGCCTCGTCCGACGTGGCCGCCGCCGTCGCCGGCCAGCGGGGCGTCACGCTCACCGGGCTCGGCCAGCCCAACGGCCGGGCGCAGGTACCCGACGTCTGGGTCGCCGACTCCTCGACCTGGCTGGAACGGGTCCGTACGGCCGCCGCCGACCTCGTACCCCCGAATGCTCCGTCGATCGCGCAGAGCCCGGTCGTGCTCGCCATGCCGCAACCCGTGGCCGCCCAGCTCGGCTGGCCCACCACCAAGCTCACCTGGACCGCCCTCCTGCAGCGGATGACCACCGGCAGCGGGCTGAAGACCGGGATCGTGGAGCCCGGCCTGGACGCCTCGGGCCTGGCCGGCCTGCTCGCGCTGCGGTCGGCCGCGGCGGCCACCGGCCCGGGCGCGCAGGAGGCGACCGTCGCGGCCCTGCGCGCGCTGGCTGTCGGCCGGTCCACCGTGCGCGAGGACCTGCTCGGCCGGTTCCCGCGTGCGGCGGACCCGGCTGCGGTGGCCTCGGGCCTGTCCGCCGCGCCGCTGCCCGAGCAGGCCGTGCTCGAGTACAACTCCGCGAAGCCGCCGGTACCGCTGGCGCCGGTGTACCTCGACCCGGCGCCGACCCCGCTGGACTACCCGTACGCCGTGCTGCCCGGGGCGGACCCGACAGCCGCCAAGGTCGCCGAGCAACTCCTCAGCACGCTCACCGGCCCTGGCTTCGCCGACCTGCTCGCCCGGCAGTGGCTACGGGCCGCCGACGGTACCGGCGGGCTCGGCTTCAACGCCGGCCCCGGCGCGCCCTCCGGTCCGCCCGCGCCGGTGCCCGCCACCGACCCCGGCCTGATCCAGCAGACCCTGTCCACCTGGACCGCGATCACCCAGCCCGGGCGGCTGCTGGCCGTACTCGACGTGTCCGGCTCGATGCTCGAACCGGTGCCGAGCGTGCCGGGGCTCAACCGGGAACAGGTGACGGTCCGGGCGGCCCAGGGTGGGCTGCGGCTGTTCGACGACAACTGGGCGGTCGGGCTGTGGATCTTCTCGACCGACCTGGACGGGCACACCCCGTACAAGGAGCTGGTCCCGGTCGGTCCGCTGGCCAGCCAGCGGGCCGACCTGGTGAACGGGCTCAACGGCGTACAACCCAAGCGGAACGGCAACACCGGCCTGTACGAGACGGTCCTCGCCGCGTACAAGGCGGTCCAGTCGGGCTGGGACGCCGGCAAGGTGAAC
>VAXX01000448.1 GCA_005885115.1 Actinomycetota bacterium
CGGGTCCGCCGAGGGGGTCGCCAACGGCGGGTACATCCTCGCCGAGGCCGGCAACCACCAGCCACAGGTGATCCTGATCGCGACCGGTTCCGAGGTGGCCATCGCACTGACCGCCCGCGAGCGGCTGGAGGCCGACGGGATCGCGACCCGGGTCGTCTCGATGCCCTGCCGGGAGTGGTTCGACGCCCAGGACGTGGCGTACCGGCAGCGGGTGCTGCCGACCGGGGTCAAGGCGCGGGTCAGCGTCGAGGCCGGGATCGCGATGTCCTGGCGGGACCTGGTCGGCGACGCGGGCGAGTCGGTGAGCATCGAGCACTACGGCGCGAGCGCCCCGTACCAGGTGCTGTTCGAGCAGTTCGGTTTCACGCCCGACCATGTCGTCGCGGCGGCGCGGGCCTCGCTGGCCCGGGCCGGCGCCATCAGCGGCACCACCACCGGTAACTGAGAGCAACTGAGAGAAGGACGACGATGACCGACCGGCTGGCTGAGCTCTCCGCCGCGGGTGTGGCGGTATGGCTCGACGACATCTCCCGGGAACGTCTCACGAGCGGCGGGCTGGACGCGCTGCGGCGCGAGAGGCACGTGGTGGGCGAGACCAGCAACCCGACCATCTTCGCCAAGGCGCTGTCCGACAGCGAGGACTACGCGGACCAGCTGACCGGCCTGAAGCTGCGCAAGATCGGCGTGGACGAGTCGGCGCGCATGATCACCACGTACGACGTGCGGTGGGCCTGCGACGTGCTGCGCCCGGCCTACGACGCCTCGCACGGCATCGACGGGCGGGTCTCGATCGAGGTCGACCCCCGCCTGGCGCACGAGACCGACCGCACCATCGCCGAGGCCAAGCAGCTGTGGTGGCTGGTGGACCGGGAGAACCTGTTCATCAAGATCCCGGCGACCGAGGCGGGCATCCCGGCGATCACCGCCACCCTGGCGCTGGGCATCAGCGTCAACGTCACGCTGATCTTCGCCCTCGACCGGTACGAGCAGGTGATGGAGGCGTTCCTCGCCGGTATGGAGCAGGCCAGGGCCAACGGGCACGACCTGACGAAGATGGCCAGCGTGGCCAGCTTCTTCGTGTCCCGGGTGGACACCGAGGTGGACAAGCGGCTGGACACGAGAAGGTCTTCACCAGCGACCGGTGGCGCGCGCTCGCCGACGCCGGCGGAATGCCGCAGCGGCCGCTGTGGGCCTCGACCTCCACCAAGAACCCGGCGTACCGCGACGTCATGTACGTCGAGGAGCTGATCGCGCCGGGCGTGGTCAACACCATGCCGGAAGCCACGATCCACGCGTTCGCCGACCACGGGGAGGTCCCCGGCGACACGGTGACCGGCGCGTACGGCGACGCGCAGAAGGTACTGGACGACCTGGCCGGGCTCGGCATCGAGTACGACGACGTGGTCGCCACCCTGGAGCGCGAGGCCGTGGAGAAGTTCGAACAGAGCTGGCTGGAGCTGCTCCGGTCGGTCGAGGGCCAGTTGGGCGGCACGACGTGATCGAGATCCTGGACGACGTGGAGGCCGCCGCCGGCCTGACCGTGTACGGGGCCGGGCACGTACCGGGGGCGGCGGAGCTGCGGGCGGCGCTGGTCGAGGCCGGCGTACCGGGGCTGCTGGTGGCCAAGGACCCGACGTTGTGGGGGCCGGCCGCCGAGGCCGAGTCGAAGATCCGGCTCGGCTGGGTGGACACCTTCCGGCGCTCCCGGGAGCTGCTCCCCCAGCTCGCCGAGCTGCGCAGCGAGCTGTCCGACCTGACCCACGTGGTACTGGCGGGGATGGGTGGCTCGTCGTTGGCCCCGGAGGTGATCGCGCGGACCCTGGGCGTACCACTGACCGTGCTGGACACCACGGACCCGCACCAGGTCGCGGCGGCCCTGCGGGACCGGCTGCTGGAAACGGTCGTCGTGGTCTCCAGCAAGTCCGGCGGCACGGTGGAGACCGACAGCCACCGGCGGGCCTACTGGCAGGCGTTCCTGGACGCCGGGCTGTCCGAGGCGGAGGCGGGGCGGCACTTCGTGGTCGTCACCGACCCGGGTTCGCCGCTGCAGGCGACCGCCCGCGGGATGGGCGCCGCGCTGGTGCTGGCCGACCCGGACGTCGGCGGGCGGTACTCGGCGCTGACCGCGTTCGGGCTGGTACCGACCGCGCTGGCCGGGGTCGACGTGGCCGAGCTGCTCGACCAGGCCGAGGCGCTGTTCGCGGCGCTGGGCGAGAGCAAGGACAACCCGGGCCTGGCCCTGGGCGCCGCGCTGGGGCCGAGCAGCTCATCGCCGAGTCGACCGGCAAGAACGGCCGGGGCATCCTGCCCGTCGTGGTGGAGAACCCGGCCGCGGCGGGGGCGCTCGGCGACGACGTGCTGACCGTCACGACCGGCGGGTCGCTGGGCCCCGACGGGGTACCGGGCGGGGGCATCGCCCCGCACGTGGCCGTCAACGGGCCGCTCGGCGCGCAGTTCCTGGCCTGGGAGTACGCGACCGCGATCGCCGGGCGGATCCTCGGGATCAACCCGTTCGACCAGCCCAACGTGACCGAGTCCAAGGACAACACCAAGCACATCCTGGCCAGCGGCCTGCCCAGCGAGACCCCGGCGTTCACCGACGGCGCCGTCAAGGTGTACGGGCCGCTCGCGGCCAACCTGGAGGACGCGCTGCGGTCCGTGCTGGACAGCATCACGCCCGGCGGGTACCTGGCCGTGATGGCGTACCTCGACCGGATCGCCGACGCCGACGCGGCCCGGATCCGGCCGGCGCTGGCCCGGGCGAGCCGGGGCCGGGCGGTCACCTTCGGCTGGGGCCCGCGCTTCCTGCACTCCACCGGCCAGTACCACAAGGGCGGACCGCAGGTCGGCTCGTACCTCCAGATCACCGGCGCGGTCGGCACCGACCTGCCGGTACCCGGGCAGCCGTTCAGTTTCGGCACCCTGCAGGCCGCCCAGGCGGCGGGCGACCGGCAGGCGCTGGCCCAGCGCGGACGCCCGCTGCTTCACCTGCACCTGACCGATCGCCCGGCCGGCCTGGCCCGGCTGCTCGACGCCGCCCGGTCCCTCGCCGAGGAGGTCTGACGTGGGCAACCCGCTGCGGGATCCGCAGGACCGGCGCCTGCCCCGGATCCCTGAACCCTGCGCCCTGGTGATCTTCGGGGTCACCGGGGACCTGGCCCGCAAGAAGCTCATCCCGGCCGTGTACGACCTGGCCAACCGCGGGATGCTGCCGTCCAGCTTCGTCGTGCTCGGGTTCGCCCGCCGCGACTGGGGCGACGGTGACTTCGAGGCGCTGGCCCGGGAGGCGGCCCAGCAACACGCGCGTACCCCGTGGAAGGAGGAGGTCTGGGCGCGGGCCTCCGGCAACATCAAGTTCGTACCGGGCTCGTTCGACGACGACGGCGCGTTCGACACCCTCGCCCAGACCCTGGACGAGCTGCGCGACACCCACGGCATCCAGGGCAACGCCGCGTTCTACCTGTCCATCCCGCCCTCGGCGTTCCCGGTCGTCCTCAAGCAGATGGCCCGTACGCACATGGCCGACAACGAGAAGTCCGGCGGCTGGCGGCGGGTGGTCGCGGAGAAGCCCTTCGGCAGCGACCTGGAGTCCGCCAAGGCCCTCAACGACCTGGTCGACGACGTGTTCACCCCGTAAGATGTCTTCCGGATCGACCACTACCTGGGCAAGGAGACGGTCCAGCGTGGACCACGTACAGATCACCATGGCCGAGGACGTCGGGATCGGCAGCCGGGCGGCGTTCTACGACGTCACGGGTACGGCCCGGGACGTACTCCAGAACCACCTGCTGCAACTGCTGGCCATGGTGGCGATGGAGGAGCCGACCAGCTTCGACGCCGCCGAGATCCGGACCGAGAAGCTCAAGGTGCTCCGGGCGATCAAGCTGCCCGAGAACATCCTCGCCGAGACGGTCCGCGGCCAGTACCTGTCCGGCTGGGTGGCCGGCGAGCGCGCGGTCGGCTACCTGGAGGAGAAGGGGGTACCGGCGGGCTCGACCACGGAGACGTACGTGGCGGTCAAGCTCGGTATCCAGAACCGGCGCTGGGCCCAGGTGCCGTTCTACATCCGGGCCGGCAAGCGCCTGCCCCGGCGGGTCACCGAGGTCGCGGTGCTGTTCAAGCAGGCGCCGCACCTGCCGTTCCACCCGGCCGACGTGGAGATGCTCGGGCAGAACCAGCTCGTCGTGCGGGTACAGCCGGACGAGGGCGTGACGCTGAAGTTCGGCTCGAAGGTGCCGGGCACCACGATGGAGGTCCGTGACATCACGATGGACTTCCAGTACGGCGAGGCGTTCACCGACTCCTCGCCCGAGGCGTACGAGCGGCTGATCCTGGACGTACTCATCGGGGACCGGACGCTGTTCCCGGACGCCGCCGAGGTGGAGGCGAGCTGGCGGGTCGTCGACCCGCTGGAGGACGCGTGGCAGGGGACGAAGCCGGAGACGTACCGGTCCGGTGAGTGGGGCCCCCGGGCCGCCGACGAGCTGCTGGCCCGCGACGGCCGGCAATGGCGACGGGCATGAGCGAGCGGAGCGCCGACCAGGCGGAGCGAACGGAGACCGGCTCATGATCGGGCTGTGGGACACCACCGGCAACGAGGTGGTCAAGGCGCTGTCCGCGGAACGGCGCAGCGCGGGCGGGGTGACCAGCGGGCTGGCGCTGACGCTGGTCGTCGTCGTCGACGAGAAGCGGGTACGGGAGGCCGAGGCCGCCGCCACGATCGCGGCCGCGGCGCACCCGTGCCGGATCCTGATCGTGGTCCGCTCGGACATCACCCGGGACGTGAACCGGCTGGACGCGGAGATCGTCGTCGGCGGGCGGCTCGGCCCGTGCGAGGCGGTCGTCATGCGGATGTACGGCCGGCTCGCACTGCACGCCGAGTCGGTGGTGATGCCGCTGCTCGCGCCGGACTCGCCGGTGGTGACCTGGTGGCACAGCGAACCGCCGGAGCACATCTCCAACGACTTCCTGGGCGTGGTCGCCGACCGGCGGATCACCGACGCCGCCCAGGCGGCCGACCCGATCCAGGCGCTGCGCCAGCGGGCGGCGGACTACGCACCCGGCGACACCGACCTCGCGTGGACCCGGATCACCCCGTGGCGGACCCTGGTCACCGGCGCGTTCGACACGTTGGAGGCCAAGGTCGTCGGAGCCACGGTCGTGGCGCCGGAGCGGGACCCGACCGCCGCGCTGATGCGGGGCTGGCTGGGCGCCCGGCTGCACATCACGCCGATGCCGGAGCCGACCACGGAGTTCCCGCGGATGCGCGCGGTCGAGCTGCACTGCGAGAACGGCGACACGATCCGGTTGACCCGCGAGGACGGTATGGCCCTGTTCAGCCGTACCGGGCAGCACGACCGGCAGCTTCCGCTGGTCCGCCGTCCACTCGGCGACGAACTCGCCGAGGAACTGCGCCGGCTGGACCCGGACCAGATCTACGCCGAGGCGCTGGGCAACCTGTCCGGGGTCAGCGACCTCGACGAGCGCCCGCCGACCCGGGTACACGTCTGGAGCGACCCGGCACTGGCGGCGGCCGCGAGCGAGGGCCACGGGTGAGCACTGACGCGTCCGTGGTGGTGCACTCGGAGCCGGAGGTGCTCGCCGAGGCGGTCGCCGCCCGGCTGCTGATCCGGCTCCTGGATGCCCAGGCGGCCCGGGGCGTGGCGGGCGTGGTGCTGACCGGTGGCCGGGTGGCCGCCAAGGTGTACCAGGCGGTCGCGGCGAGCCCGGCCCGGGACGCGGTGGACTGGTCCCGGGTCGACGTCTGGTGGGGCGACGAGCGGTTCCTGCCGGGCGGGGACCCGGAGCGCAACGAGACCCAGGCCCGGGCGGCGCTGCTCGACGCGGTACCGGTCGACCCGGCGCGGGTACACCCGATGCCGCCCAGCGACGGGCCGGACGGTGCCGACCCGGAGGCCGCGGCCGCCCGGTACGCGGCGACGCTGGCCGCCGCCGCGAAGCCCGGCAGCGAGGTACTGCCGCACTTCGACCTGCTGCTGCTGGGCGTGGGCGAGGACGGGCACGTCGCCTCGGTGTTCCCCGAGCATCCGGCCGCGTACGAGAGCCGTCCCGTGGTGGCCGTACGCGGCGCGCCGAAACCGCCACCGGTCCGGATCAGCCTCACCCTCCCGGCCATCAACACCGCCGAGGAGGTGTGGCTGATCGCCACCGGACCGGACAAGGCCGACGCGGTGGGGATGGCGCTGTCCGGCGCCGGACCGGTGCAACTGCCCGCGGCCGGGGTCGGCGGAGTCACCCGTACCCTCTGGTTGCTCGACCGGGCCGCGGCCGCCCATGTGGCGCCGGGGCTGCGCAGCCTGCGCTGACTACTCCTCGCCGCGGCGCTGGCGGAGCTGGCGTAGCGCCTCGGCGAGGATCGCCGCGCCCTCCGCCTCGGACCGGCGCTCCTTCACGTAGGCCAGGTGGCTCTTGTACGGCTCGCTGCGCGGCTTGCCCGGCGGGTGCTGCTCGTCGCGCCCCGCCGGCAGCCCGCAGCGCGGGCACTCCCAGGTGGCCGGCGCGGTGGCATCGGCCGCGAACAGCGGCTCGATCCGGTGGCCGTTGGCGCACCAGTAGGCGACGGCACGTACGGGGACGGGGTCACAGCGTTCGTCGGGGCGGATCGGGCCGGAGCCGACCCGGACACCACGGATGGCGTTGCCACTGGCCACGACTGTTCGCTCCTGTCGTCGGAGGTACGACCGGGCACAGGACGGACGAAACCTGCGCAGCCCGGAGCATTCCGGGCCGCGGATGAGTCTAAGCCGGGCTGCGCGTCTGACGGAACTACTTGGTGGCGATCCGTAGCCAGAGACCAAGACCGACGATGCAGGCGAACCAGAGCACGCCCACCAGTACGGTGTACCGGTCGAGGTTCTTCTCCGCCACGGAGGAGCCGGTCAGGCTGGACGAGACACCGCCGCCGAACATGCTGGACAGGCCGCCGCCCTTACCCCGGTGCAGCAGGATCAGCAGGGTGAGCATGATGCTCGTCAGGACGAGCAGCGAGATCAGCGTGTACGCGAACCAGAGCATGGCGCCGGTAGTCCTCTCCGATGCTGCCGGCCCTCGACAGCCCAACCAGGATAGCCGGGGGCGGCCGTCCGGCCGCCCCCGGCCCGGGGTCACTTCTCCTGGTACCGGCAGATCCTGGTGAACTCCTCGGCGTCCAGGCTGGCCCCACCGATCAGGGCGCCGTCCACGTCGGGCTGGGCCATGATCTCGGCGACGTTGCCGGACTTGACCGAGCCGCCGTAGAGGATGCGTACCCGGCCGGCGACCGGGCCCTCGTAGAGTTCGGCGAGCCGGGAGCGGATGGCGCCGATGACCTCCTGCGCGTCCTCCGGCGTCGCGGTCTTGCCGGTGCCGATGGCCCAGACCGGTTCGTAGGCCACGACGACCTTCTCCACCTGGTCGGCCTTCACGCCGTCGAGGGCGGCGTCCAACTGCGCCAGGGTGTACGGCACGTGCTCGCCCGCCTCGCGGACCGGCAGTCCCTCGCCGATACACAGGATCGGGGCGATGTTGTTCGTCAGGGCCGCCTTGACCTTGGCGTTGACCAGCGCGTCGTCCTCCTGGTGGTAGGCCCGGCGCTCGGAGTGCCCGACGACCACGTACTGGCAGCCGAGCTTGGCGAGCATCGGGCCGGACACGTCCCCGGTGTAGGCGCCGGACTGGTGCGGCGACAGGTCCTGCGCCCCGTACCCGAGCAGCAGCTTGTCCCCGTCGATCAGGGTCTGCACGCTGCGGATGTCCACGAACGGCGGCAGCACGACGACCTCGACGGCGAGCAGTTGCTTCTCGGTCAGGCTGAACGCCAGCTTCTGGGTCAGCGAGATGGCCTCGAGGTGGTTGAGGTTCATCTTCCAGTTGCCGGCCATGAGGGGCCGGCGGGTCTCGGGGGTGGGCACGCGGCTACGCCTCCAGCGCT
>VAXX01000449.1 GCA_005885115.1 Actinomycetota bacterium
CAGCCGGGCGCCCGCGTGCGCCAGCCTTTCCAGCAGGTCCCCAGCGGTGTCGGTGGGCCGGATCGGCTCGGTGAGGGTGCCGAAGACCGGGCCGGTATCCAGCCCCGCCTCCAACTGGAACACCGAGGCTCCGGTCACCTCGTCGCCGTGCAGCACCGCGTGCTGTACGGGCGCCGCGCCGCGCCAGGCGGGCAGCAGCGAGAAGTGCAGGTTGATCCAGCCGTACCGGGGGATCTCCAGCGCGCCCGGCGGCACCAGTGCGCCGTAGGCGACCACCGGCACGCAGTCCGGGTCGAGCTCGGCCAGCCGGGCCAGGAACTCCGGATCGCGCGGCCGGCCCGGGGTCAGTACCTCGATGCCCCGCTCGTGCGCCCAGGCACCGGCCGGCGAGCGGACCAGGTGCCGGCCCCGCCCGGCGGGCGCGTCGGGCCGGGTGAGGACGGCCAGCAGTTCGTGCCGGGAGGCGGCGATGGCGTCCAGCGCGGGTACCGCCACGGCGGGCGTACCGGCGAAGACGAGGCGCATGTCAGGCGACCCGGCCCGGTGCGTCGTGCGGGCTCACCTTGATGGTCATGCCGGCCCGGTACCAGTCGCTGGCCCGGATCTCGCGCATCGCTTCCTTGCGCCGGGCCACGTCCAGCCGGTCGAGGAACAGTACGCCGTCCAGGTGGTCGGTCTCGTGCTGCACACACCGCGCCATCATCCCCGACCCGACGATCTGTACCGGGTCGCCGTGCTGGTTGAAGCCCTTGGCCACGACGTTCTGCCGACGCTTGGTGTCGATGTACACCCCGGGGATGGACAGGCAGCCCTCCGGCCCCTCCTGCTCCTCCTCGTCGGGGAACTCCAGCACCGGGTTGACCAGGTGACCGACGACGTCGTCCACGTCGAAGGCGAAGACCCGCAGGCTCACGCCGAGCTGTGGGGCGGCCAGACCCGCGCCCCCCTCGTCGCGCATCGTGTCGATCAGGTTGGTGACCAGCGTGCGCAGCTCCTTGTCGAAGTCGACCACCGGGTCCGCGGGGCTGCGCAGCACCGGGTCACCGAGCAGCCGGATCGGCGTGACACTCACGGATGAAGCCTCCTTGCGACGACGCGCTCCATACGCGGGGGAGCAGAGTCACTGACGAGCAACTGCTCCAGTCTACGGATCGGCTCCGGGGAGTCAGCGCCGCCGGCCGCGTGGCATGAGCCGGGTACCGGGGAGGGCCGGCGCCGGGAGCGGGTCGCCGGGGTAGCCGGACACGAGGCCGAAGCGCTCGTCCGCCGCCGCCCAGTCGGCCCGGGCCTGGACGATCTCCTCGTGGTCACCGGCCACGAAGTTCCACCACATGACGAGCTGCTCGTCGAACGGCTCGCCGCCGAGCAGCAGCACCCGCGCCGGGCCGGCCACGGTGAGCCGGTCGCGCCCGGTGCCCAGGTACAGCAGCGGGCCGGCGGTCAGCTCCAGGCCGTCGATGGTGGCGGCGCCGGACAGGACGAGCACGGCGTACTCGAAGTCCGGGCGCAGCGGCAGGTCCAGCCCGGTCCGCACGGCCAGCTCCGCGCCGACGATCGGGGTGAAGGTACGCGCGTCGGAGACCGCGCCGTCCAGCTCGCCCAGGATGACCGTGACCGACCCGCCCGGGTACGTCAGCACGGGCAGGTCCCCGTGGTGCCCGAAGTCCGGCCCGGTCCACCGGTCCGCGGCCGGGAGCGCGACCCACAGTTGTACGCCGTCGAGGACCGGCTCGTGCTCGGCCGGGGACACCTCGGCGTGGGCGATCCCCCGCCCGGCGGTCATCAGGTTGAGCTGCCCGGGCCGGATCAGCTGCTGGCTGCCCAGGCTGTCCTGGTGCAGGACGTCGCCGGCCAACAGCCAGCTCACCGTCTGCAGACCGGTGTGCGGATGCGGCGGTACGACCATCCCGGTCCGCCCGGCGATGTTCTCCGGCCCGTACCGGTCGACGAAGCACCACGCGCCGACCATCCGCCGGTCCCGGTGCGGCAGCGTCCGGGTGACCCGCATGGCCCGGGTACCGCCGAGGACGACGTCCCGGCCGACGAGCAGTTCGACGTCGCTCACCGCAGATCGGCGTACTCGTCGTGGCGGGCCAGGTAGCCGGCGATGAACGGGCACTGCGGGACGACCCGCAGCCCCCGTCCCCGTACCGCGTCCAGCGCCCCGGCCGCGAGCGCGCTGCCCAGGCCCTTGCCCTCGAACGCCGGATCCACCTCGGTATGGGTGAACACGATCCGGTCGCCGTCGTGCCGGTACTCGGCGAACCCGGCCAGCGTGTCCTCGACGTACACCTCGTAGCGGTGCCGGTCGGGGTTGTCGACGACGCGGCTCACATCTCCCCCTGGACGTCGGCGTGGGCGGCCGGGATGGTGCCCAGGCGCCCGGCCTGGAAGTCCTCGAAGGCCTGGATCAGTTCGGCCTTCGTGTTCATCACGAACGGGCCGTACGCGGCGACCGGCTCCCGGATCGGCTGCCCGCCGAGCAGCAGGACCTCCAGCGTCTGGCGCGGGTCGGCGGCCACCGTGACCGTGTCCCCGTCGCCGTAGACGGCCAACTGCCCCGACTCGACCGGCCGGCCCTTGCCGCCGACCGTACCCTTGCCGGCCAGCACGTACGCCAGCGCGTTGAAGTCGGCCCGCCACGGCAGGGTGAGCGCGGCACCCGGGCTGACCGTCGCGTGGACCAGCGTGATCGGGGTGTGCGTGACCCCCGGCCCGGCGTGTCCCCCGAGCTCACCGGCGATGACCCGGATCAGCGCGCCACCGTCCGGCGAGGACAGCAGCGCCACGCTGGTACCCCGGATGTCCTGGTACCGGGGCGGGGCGAACTTGAGCGTCCTGGGCAGGTTGACCCAGAGCTGGATCCCGTGGAACAGCCCGCCGCTCATGACCAGGTGCTCGGGCGGGGTCTCGATGTGCAGGATGCCGGCGCCGGCGGTCATCCACTGGGTGTCCCCGTTGGTGATCAGCCCGCCGCCACCGTTGGAGTCGGAGTGCGCGAACTCGCCGTCGATCATGTACGTGACCGTCTCGAAGCCGCGGTGCGGGTGCCACGGGGTGCCCTTGGGCTCGCCCGGGGCGTACTCCACCTCGCCCATCTGGTCCATGTGGATGAACGGGTCGAGGGCCCGCAGGTCGACGCCGGCGAAGGCGCGCCGGACGGGGAAGCCCTCGCCCTCGAAGCCCTTCGGGGCGGTGGTCACCGAGACGACCGGCCGGGTACGGGCGGCGGCCGGGTCGGGCGCGGCGACGCGGGGCAGGGTCAGGATGTTGTCGGCGGTCACGGCGGGCATCAGAGCCTCCTGGTCGGTATGCGGCACCAGGCTACAGCATCATTTGCTTGAGCAATATTCCGCTGGGCAAGTAACTACCACAGCTCCAGCGGGTCGATCTGGATCCGGACCGGGTCCGGAGCCTTGCGGGCGCTGCGTACTCCGGCGGCCGCGTGCAACGCCTCGGCCAGCGCCCGACCGGCCGGGCGGGGTACCCGTACCAGCATCCGCTCCTGCTCCCCGGCCAGCGGCACCGGCCCGAGCAGCTCAGCCCCGTCGGGCAGCCGGGCCGCGGCCACCAGGTCATGGACCGCGTCGGGCGCGCCGGTCAGCGAGGCGATCCGGACCGCGGGCGGGAAGCCCAGCTCGCGGCGCTCGGCCAGCTCGCGGTCGGCCAGCCAGCCGGGGTCGAAGCGCAGCAGCGCCTGGACCGGGACCAACCCCCCGTCGGCGACCACGACCACCCGGCCGCCCTGCCCGGCCGGCCGGGCCAGCGCGGCCGCGGCCAGCCAGCGCCGCAACGCCTCCTCGCCGGCGCGCAGGTCGGCCCGGCTGAGCAGGGCCCAGGTGTCCAGCAGCAGGACGGCGCCGTAGCCGCCGTCGGCGACCGGTTCCGCGCCGGGCGTCGCGATCACGACGTCGGGATGCGCCGGTACGGTCGCCAGCATGCCGTCCCGGCCGGAAGTACGCACGGTCGCGCCCGGGAACGCCCGGCCCAGCTCCTCGGCGGTACGCCGGGCGCCAACCACGGCCGCGCGCAGCCGCCGGCCGCCGCACGCCGGACAGGCGTAACTGGCCGCCGCGCGCCCGCACCACCGGCAGGCCGCGGCACCGGCGGCCGAGGGCAGCGCGAGGGGTCCGTGGCAGTGCGGGCACCGGGCCGGCGTCCGGCAGTCGGCACACGCCACCGAGGGCAGGTACCCGCGCCGGGGCACCTGCACGAGCACCGGCGCCCCGCCGGCGAGCGCGTCCCCAGCTCCTTCGCCCAGCCGGTGGCGATCAGCTGCTGGGCCTCGACACTGCGGGCGTACCCGCCGAGCAGGGCGCCGGCCCCGGCCAGCTGCGCCCGGGTCAGGAGCACCTCGCGGGCGTGCGGGTACGGGGCGCGGGGCTCGGCGTACAGGTCGTCGCCGTCGTCCCAGATGGCCACCAGCCCGAGCTCGGGTACCGGGGCGAAGGCGGCGGCCCGGGTGCCGATGACGACCGGTACCAGGCCCCGGCTCGCCGACAGGTACCGCGCGTACCGCTGGGCCGGGCCGAGCGCGGCGGACAGCGCGACGTGCCCCGGCCCGCCGTGCAGTGCCGCGTCCAGCCGGTCGAGGTCCCGCGCGTCGGCGACCGCGACGACCGCACTCCGTCCACTGTGGACAGTCGCGGTGACCGCCTCGGCGAGCCGGGCCGGCCAGTCCTCGCCGGGCAGCGCGGTCCACACCGCCCGGGGCGCGCGCCCGTCCCCGAGCGCGGCCAGGAACCCGGTCCCGGCCCCGTAGGGCGCCCACCCGGTACCGTCCGGCAGGTCAGGTTTCGGGTCGACACCGGGGGCGGGTGCGGCGGCCTCGGCCCGGGCGTGCCGGGGCGGGACGGCCAGCCGCAGTACGTCCGCCAGCGTGCCGCCGTACCGCTGCGCGACCGCCCGGGCCAGCGCCAGGATCTCCGGGCGCAGCACGGGCTCGGGCGAGACGACCCGCTCCAGGTACGCCAGCCGTCCAGGGTGCTCGGAGTGCTCCGCGCGGGAGAGCAGGAAACCATCGACGAGCTGCCCGGCGAAGCGGACCCGGACCCGGACCCCGGGCCGGGCGACCTCGGCCAGCCCGGCGGGCACCAGGTAGTCGAACGGGCGGTCCAGGTGCGGCAGCCCGACGTCCACGCAGACCCGGGCTACCGGCTCGTGCTCGGCCGGCTCCCGCTCGGCCCTCCTGCGCGGGGGCATGCCGCGTTTCTACCAGCCGGTCCTGACGGTTCCGGCCGCGCCGCTCACGCGGCGCGGCCGGAACAGCGGATCAGGCGCTGGCAGCGGACTTCAGGTCCGCGACGCGGTCCGTACGCTCCCAGGTGAATTCGGGAAGCTCCCGGCCGAAGTGCCCGTATGCGGCGGTCTGCTGGTAGATCGGGCGCAGCAGGTCCAGGTCCCGGATGATCGCGGCCGGACGCAGGTCGAAGACCTCACGGATCGCCTTCTCGATCCGGTCCACCGGTACCGTCTCGGTCCCGAAGCACTCCACGAACAGGCTCACCGGGTGGGCCTTGCCGATCGCGTACGCCACCTGGGCCTCGCACCGCTCGGCGAGTCCGGCGGCGACCACGTTCTTGGCCACCCAGCGCATCGCGTACGCGGCCGACCGGTCCACCTTCGACGGGTCCTTTCCGGAGAAGGCGCCACCGCCGTGCCGGGCGTACCCGCCGTACGTGTCGACGATGATCTTCCGGCCGGTCAGCCCGGCGTCACCCATCGGGCCGCCGACCTCGAACCGCCCGGTCGGGTTGACCAGCAGCCGGTACCCCTCGGTGTCCAGGCCCAGGCCCTCCAGCTCAGGGCCGATGACGTGCTCGCGGACGTCCGGGGACAGCAGCGACTCCAGCGAGATGTCCGGCGCGTGCTGCGAGGACACCACGACGGTGTTCAGCCGTACCGGCTTGAGCCCGTCGTACTCCACGGTCACCTGGGTCTTGCCGTCCGGCCGCAGGTACGGGATGGTGCCGTCCTTGCGGACCACGGACAGCCGCCGGGCCAGCCGGTGCGCGAGCGCGATCGGCAGCGGCATCAGCTCCGGGGTCTCCGAGCAGGCGAACCCGAACATCATGCCCTGGTCGCCGGCGCCCTGGGCGTCCAGCGCGCTCTCCGACTCGCCGCTGCGCAGCTCGATGGCCGAGTCGACGCCCTGGGCGATGTCCGGCGACTGCGAGCCGATCGCGATGTTGACGCCGCAGGAGCCGCCGTCGAAGCCCTTCTTGGACGAGTCGTACCCGATCCGCAGGATCGTTTCGCGTACGATGTTGGGAATGTCCGCGTACGCCTTGGTGGTCACTTCACCGGCGACGTGGACCTGGCCGGTCGTGATCAGCGTCTCGACCGCGACCCGGCTGCGCGGGTCCTCCGACAGGAGCGCGTCGAGCACTCCGTCGCTGATCTGATCGGCGATCTTGTCCGGGTGGCCCTCGGTCACCGACTCGGACGTGAACAGGCGGCGCGCCACTAATACCCCCTCGACGGGTCTGAATTTTCCTGGAGTCTACGCAAGCCCGCCCCCACGCAATCAACTGCCCGGCTGGTGGGACGCCTGCGCGAGCAGCGGACGCACCAGATCCCAGACGGCGTCGGCCAGATCGTCCTTGGGCTGGCGGGCCAGCTCCACCCGGGAACCGTCGGCGCCGAGCACGGTGGCGGCGTTCTCGTCGGTACCGAAGGCCAGCTCCGGTCCGACCTCGTTGACCACGATCAGGTCGGCCCGCTTGCGGACCAGCTTCGCGTGCCCGGCGGCGATGGCGTCCTCGGTCTCCGCCGCGAACGCGACCAGTACCTGGCCGGCGCGCTTGGCGGCGCCGAACTCGGCGGCGATGTCCGGGTTCGCGACCAGCTCCACCGTGGGTACCGTGCCGTCGTCGGTTTTCTTGATCTTGGAACTACGGTACTGCGCCGGCCGGAAGTCCGCCGGCGCGGCGGCCATCACCACGGCGTCGGCGTCATGGGCCGCCGCCAGCGTGGCCTTGCGCAGCTCCTCGGTCGTACCCACCCGGACCAGCTCCACCCCGGACAGGTCGGGCAGGTGCACGTTGGCCGCGATCAGCGTGACGCGGGCACCCCGGGCCGCGGCGGTACGCGCGAACGCGTACCCCTGCTTGCCCGAGGACCGGTTGCCGAGGAACCGCACCGGGTCCAGCGGCTCGCGGGTACCCCCGGCGGTGATGACCACCCGGCGACCGGCCAGGTCCCGCGGCGGTGCCCCACCACGGCGCAGGACCGCCCGTGCCACCTCGAAGATCTCGGTCGGGTCGGGCAGCCGGCCCTTGCCGGTGTCCTCGCCGGTCAGCCGCCCCACGGCCGGCTCCAGCACCACGGCGCCCCGACCGCGCAGCGTGGCGACGTTGGCCACGGTCGCCGGGTGCTCCCACATCTCGGTGTGCATCGCGGGCGCGTACACCACCGGGCACCGGGCGGTGAGCAGGGTGTTGGTGAGCAGGTCGTCGGCGAGTCCGTGCGCGGCCCGGGCGAGCAGGTCGGCGGTGGCCGGGGCGACGACCACGAGGGCGGCGTGCCGGCCGAGCGCCACGTGCGGCACCAGGTGTACGTCGGCCCAGACCTCGTCCGCGACCGGCTGGCCGGACAGCGCGGCCCAGGTCGGCGCGCCCACGAAGCGCAGGGCGGAGGCGGTCGGGACGACGCGTACCCGGTGACCCGACTCGGTGAACAGACGGAGCAGCTCGCAGGCCTTGTACGCGGCGATCCCCCCGGCAACGCCGAGGATGACGGCGGGCGGCTCGCCGGCCAAGGGGCTCTTACCCCTCGATGGGCTCGGCGACCAGGAGGCCGGCGTTGATCTCGCGCATCGCGATCGACAGCGGCTTCTCCTGCGGCGTGGTCTCGACCAACGGGCCGACGTACTCCAGCAGGCCCTCGCCGAGCTGGCTGTAGTACGCGTTGATCTGGCGGGCCCGCTTGGCCGCGAAGATCACCAGCGCGTACTTGGACGAGCTC
>VAXX01000600.1:0-1308 GCA_005885115.1 Actinomycetota bacterium
ACTTCGCCTTTGAACTGGCCGTCCGCAAGACCACGCCGCAGCAGCGCGCCGGCTGGAACCTGGCCACCCTGCGGGTGATCCTCTCCGCCGCCGAACCGATCCGCCCGGCCACCGTGGACGCGCTCTTCGCCGCGTTCGCCGCCAGCGGGATCGACCGGGCGGCGTTCTTCCCCGCGTACGGCCTCGCCGAGCACACGGTCAGCGTGTCGATGGGCGGCCGGGCGGTGCTGCGCGTGGACAAGAGCGCCCTGGAGGCAGGCCGGGTCGTACCGTGTGACCAGCCGGCCGCGGTCACCTACCTCGGTTGCGGTCAGATCACCAAGCCGGGCGCGGCGGTCCGGATCGTCGACCCGGTCACCCACCACCCCTGTGGGTCCGGTGAGGTCGGGGAGATCTGGGTCGACTCGCCCACCAAGGGCCTGGGGTACTGGGGCCTGGACCAGGAGAGCGCCGAGACGTTCCACGCCCGGATCGCCGGTACCGACGACCCGACCGGGTACCTGCGCACCGGCGACCTCGGCTTCCTGCACGACGGCGAGCTGTTCGTCACCGGACGCCGCAAGGACCTGATCATCGTGCGCGGCCGCAACCTCTACCCGGCCGACGTGGAGGAGAGCGTCCGGGACTGCCACCCGCTGGTACGGCCGGGTGGGCTCGCCGCGTTCGGCGTCGACGCCGGTGCCGGGGCCGGCGAGCGGCTGGTGCTGTTCGTGGAGACTCGGCACGACAAGGTGGGTACGACCGAGGCCGAGGAGATCATCCAGGCCGTCCGCCGCCGGGTCTACGAGGAACACCAGATCGCCTGCCACGCCGTCGTGCTCGGCCAGGTCGGCACGGTACGCAAGACCACCAGCGGCAAGGTCCGGCGGCTGGCCTGCCGGCAGGCGTACCTCAGCGGCGAGGTCGCCCAGGCCCGTACCACCATCCGCGTCGCGATCGCCCAGCCCAGTACCGACATCCTCGTTCCGGAGGCACGATGACCAGCCTGCACTTCTCCACCGGGCCGGACGACCCGCGCCTGTACGAGGTGGACGACGACTTCCGCCAACTGCTCGCCGACCTGTCGCCGCTGATCGCGGCGTCGCGGATGCAGCGCGCCCGGGTCTTCCACCGCACCGCCACGGCGGCCGGGGGTACCCTGCGCATCCTCGACCAGCCGGACCTTCCGGCGCACGGGTTCTTCAGACCCGGCCGGGCCTTCGAGGTCGTCGCCCGGTACAGCAACGGCATCGAGTCCGACGACATCGCCCCCGCGATCCGGGGCATCACGCTGCGCCTGCTCGATCCGGCCGGGAGCGGCGACGCCGG
>VAXX01000600.1:1388-2773 GCA_005885115.1 Actinomycetota bacterium
TACCACTACCACTCCCAGGTGCCCGGCGGCTTCCTCGGCGACGACGGCCGGCAGTGGCTGGTCCGGTACCGGTTGGTGCCCGCCCACGGAGCCGCCGATTCCGGGCCCTTCGAGCCCGGCGAGCTGTGGCTGCCGCCGGCGCCACCCGGCGAGCTCACCCGGGTCGCCGCCGCCGACCCGCGCCCGCGGACGTACCTGCACGACGAGCTGCGTACCCGGGTGCGGACCGGCGCGGTGGCGGCGGTGCTGCAACTGCAACTGCACCCGGTCACCGGTTCGGCGGCCGAGAACGATGCCGCGCTGGACTGCACCCGTACCTGGCCGGAGCACCGGTACCCCTGGCGGGACGTGGCCACCCTGCGACTGGACACGATCCTCGACAACACCGCGGTCGAAGACCTGGGGTTCAACCCCAGCTCGGCGCCGGCCGGGTTGGGTACGGCGCTGGCGAGCTCGCCGTACGAGAACGCCTCCACGGGCCACCTGCGGGCGCTGATCTACCGGCTGACCTCGGCCGCGCGCCGGGGCGAGGAGCTTCCGGCCGAGCTGGCCGAGCTGGTCCGCCCGCGCCGGTCGTCGGCCGCGGCGGCGCAGGGCTGCCCGTTCTCGGGCCAGGCGGCGGAGAAGTCCGGGCACCCGGCGGAGAAGTCCGGCGTCGAGCCGGCGCCGGCGCGGCGTACGGTCGTGGTGGTCGGTGCCGGGCCGGCCGGCCTGAGCACCGCGCGGGAGCTGGAGCGGGCCGGGCACCGGGCGGTCGTCCTGGAGTCGCTGCCGGAGGTGGGCGGCAAGTGCGAGTCGGTGGACATCGACGACCGTGCGTACGACCTCGGTGGCCACGTCTGCACCACCCAGTACGAGAACGTGGCGCGGCTGGCCGTCGAGCTGGGCGTGGAGACGGAGGACACCACCCCCCACCGGGTGTACGACATCGACCAGGCTGAGTCGGTCCCGCAGAGTGCCGCGTTCTTCCAGCGCGAGTCGTTCAGCCGGTACGCCGCGCTGCGCGAGGCGCGGTTCCCGCGCATCGCCGAGGCCGGCCTGGCCCACTCCGCGCCGGCGCTCGCACAGCCGGTGTCCGAGTGGCTGGCCGAGCACGGCCTGGAGTCGATGGCCGAGTCACTGGGCACCGGGTACACCGCCGCCGGGTACGGGCACCTCGCCGGTGACCTGCCCGCGCTGTACTTCGTGAAGTACGCCGAGATGACCGGCCTGCTGTCGGCCCGTCCCGAGCTACTGGGCCACCCGGGCAGCTTCACCATCGTCGGCGGATTCAAGCGGCTGTGGGAGAAGGTCGCCGCCGGCCTGGGCGACGTCCGCTGCGGAGTGACGATCACCGCGATCGAACGCGACCCCGACCAGGCCACCGGCGGGGTGCTGGTGCACAC
>VAXX01000605.1:0-585 GCA_005885115.1 Actinomycetota bacterium
CCGATCGCGATGAGCATGACCGCGCAGATGGCGACCGGCGAACCGCCGCCGGCCAACGCCTCGATCAGGGCGCCGAAGGTGAAGGCGATGACGATCGCCTGTACCCGCTGGTCGTCACTGATCTTCGCGAAGGACCGCCGGAGTACCGCGAAGTGCCCGGTATCGACGGTCATGTTGTAGATCCAGATCGCGTTGAACGTGATCCAGAGGACGAGCAGGAATCCTCGGGCGATGCCGTACGCACCGGAGTTGACCGCGTCGCCGACGCCCATCTTGTAGACGAGGAGCGCTACGAGCAGAGATACGACCAATGCGCTGAGGCTGGCCCAATGTGCTTTCCAGCGCAGGCCGCCGAGGAGGAACAACAGGGTGAAAAGGGGTAACGCCGCCAGGATGGCCGACAGCCACAGGCTGCCGGAGGGGTTGAGGTTCTGTTGATACACGAGCGCCTCCATGGGGGTGGGGACGGGCGCAGGGTTACGGGCGGTCGGGGCGGTAAAGCGCCGAGCAGGACGGGTGCCGGGCGGGTGAAACCGGTGGTTGGCCGCAGCGCTGCGCAAACCATTGCATGCGGGTGTAGCCGGC
>VAXX01000605.1:602-2876 GCA_005885115.1 Actinomycetota bacterium
AAACACTGTGGAAAGATCGACTTAACTCAACTCTTGACTCCGAGAGGGTACCGGAGAGTGACTCTTGCACAAACGTTTGCAGGGGACGGTCCGCGTCGCGGGCCATCGAGGCACAACGATCAAGGAAGTGCGCGCAAAATGCCGGTAACCATCCATGACGTGGCCCGTCGGGCCCAGGTGTCGCCCTCCACGGTGTCCCGCGCGCTGAGCGCGTCGCACCTGGTGCGGGGTACCACCCGGGACCGGGTACTGGCCGCGGCCAAGGAGCTCGGTTACCAACCCAACCCGGCCGCGCGCAGCCTCATCACCGGGCGGACCGGCAACATCGGCATCGTCGTACCCGACCTGAACAACCCGTTCTACACCGGCGTCCTGCGCGGGGTGCAGGCACGGGCGCGGCAGAGCGGGTACGCGGTCTTCTTCGCCGACGGCGAGGAGGACCCGGTCGCCGAGGAGGCACTGGTCCGCGCCATGTCCCGACAGGTTGACGGGGTGGTCATGTGTGCCCCGTTCGCCTCCGACACCCAACTGCGGGCGCTGGCGGGCCTGACCTCGCTGGCTCTCCTGAACCGCCGGCTACGTGACGTACCGGCGGCGCTGATGGACAGTGCCAGTGGTATGCGGCAGGTGGTGGACCACCTGTACGCGCTCGGCCACCGGCATGTGGCTTATCTCAACGGCCCCGGCAGTTCGTGGTCCAACCGGGAACGTCGGCGCGGACTGCGCGCCGCCGCCACCCGGGCCCGGATGACCGTCGTCGACTTCGGCCCGTTCGAGCCGAAGTTCGAGGGCGGCGTCGCGGCGGCCGACCTCGCGCTGGCCGGCGGCGTCACGGCCATCATGTGTTACAACGACCTGATGGCCTTGGGGGTGCTGTCCCGGCTGGCCGATCGCGGCGTGGCGGTACCTCACGAGATGAGCGTCGTAGGCTTCGACAATCTCCTATATGCTGCCGTGTGCGCGCCGCCCTTGACCACGGTCGCAATGCCAATGGAGGCCGGCGGCAGGGCTGCCGTCGACCTGTTACTCGCCGGCGTCGAGGGCACTGAGGACGGCGCCGGTCCTTACCGTGAACTCACTACCAACCTGATCGTGCGGGCGACGACTGCCGCCGCCAGCACCAGCAATCCCGACAACCACCCTCCGGCGGTCTGAGGCCGCCGGCTGCTCCCGGAAAGGGGAGTTCCTTCTATGGGTGACTCACGTAGCCGCCGATACCGGCTCGGTACCGGCCTGCTGGCCACCATGGCCGCCGCGGCGCTTGTCGCCGCGGGGTGTAGCACTCCGAACAACAACAACGCCGGCGGAGCCAGCGTCGGGCCGTCCAGCTTCGACGACTACGTCAAGGCGCACCCGGACATCGTCAGCAAGTACACGATCAGCACCGAGAAGGCGCCGAACCTGGCCGGCAAGCTCAAGGCGCAGGAGGACGCGGGTCAGCTCAACATCGACCTGGTGCTCACCGGTACCGACGGCCTGTCCGCGGGTATCGCGGGCGGCCTGTACCAGCCGATCACGGACTACAGCGACCGGCTGGGCAACATGAAGAACTACACCGACCCGGCCGCGAAGATGCAGGATCTGGCCCAGGGCCAGGCGGTCGAGCTGGTGGAGTACCCGTCCGGACCGCTGCTGGAGTACGACCCCAGCAAGGTGACCAACCCGCCGACGAGCACCGATGAGCTGCTGGCCTGGTGCCAGGCGCACCCGGGCAAGTTCCAGTACGCCCAGCCGAAGAACTCCGGCCCCGGCCGTACCCTGCTGATGGGCCTGCCCTACCTGCTGGGCGACTCGGACCCGAAGGACCCGACCGCCGGTTGGTCGAAGACCTGGGACTACCTGAGCAAGATCGGGCAGTGCTCGGCGCCGTACGAGACCGGCACCGGTAACACGATGAAGAACCTCGCCAACGGGTCGGTCTGGATGATCGCCTCCACCACCGGCTGGTTCATCAACCCGAAGGTCCTGGGCACCGTACCGGCGACCGAGAAGTTCACCACGATGAAGGGCTTCCACTGGGTGACGGACGCGCAGTACGCGGCCATCCCCAAGGGAATCAGCCAGGACAAGCTGGTAGCCATCCTCGATCTGCTCAACTTCATGCTGGACAAGAAGGAGCAGGCGATCACGTACGACAAGGGGTACTTCTACCCCGGCCCGGCGGTCAAGGACGTCAAGCTCTCCGACGCCCCGCAGACCAGCCAGGACGCGATCGCGAAGTTCGGCGACCCCAGCTTCGACGACCTCATCGCCAACAACCCGCAGGAGACCTCG